>WRGV01000055.1 GCA_009787035.1 Propionibacteriaceae bacterium
GGCATCGTCCTCGGCCTCAGCAACCTCGCGACAGATCGATACCCGCCGGCCCCACGTGTGCGGTCAACGCGTCGCCGATGGCGGCGACCGCACCCCGATCCAGCCGGGCCCAGACGGCGCCAGACGGCACCCCCGGATACACGACGCGCGTGGGCGCACGACGTCCTCGGCGAGGACGAGGCGCCCAGATCACCAGAAGGTCCCCTCGCAGCTCCCAGCGCGTGATGTCGCCCAAGCGAAGAACAGGGCATCCGGCGAGGCCGCCGATGGTCCCCTCGGTGATGACCACCCTGCAACGGGCAGCGCGCGCGTAGACAACGGTCAACGGTGTGAACACGATGACGCCGAGCCCGGGCGGAAGGAAGACGCCGAGCACGTAGGCCCCGCCCAGCCCGCGGATGCAGTATTCGACCAGCCCGATCAGGGACACGAGCAGCGCGAACGCGCCCACCGCGGCCACCACGGCCGAGAGCCGATCCCACGCTGTCGATGTCACCGTGGTCATCGCCGAGCCCGCGCCATCGCGATCTTCGCTTTCATGGACATCACATAATCCTCCACGTCAGCCATCTTCCCCACCATCTCCCGGCGCGAATTGGTGAAAACCTCATTCATGTCCCTCAGCGCCTCAACCTCTGAGGCCCGATCACTGGCATGGGCATGCACACCACGCACGAAGCCCTCAACAGCCTGCCCAACGGCGCATTCCACAGCCGAAGGGTCGCCATCGACACCGAACAGTTCACGCCGGATAGAAACCTGACCACGACCATCCTCATTCAGCGTGAGCTCCACCAGGTGAGCACTATCCGAGCTTTGCGTGCGAGGATAGGAAACCATGGACNCCGGGTTTTCGCGAACCGCCCGGAGTCTCCCCAGTCCATAGATGTACTGTACCACGCATACAGTNGTGAACTTCTCGACGTGGACCGCCATGGCCTCGGCACGACAACGGGGAGGGCCGACGCCCTCCCCGCCATCGTGTCAGTGTGGGATTACCGCAGGTCGTCGAAGTCCAGATCGTCGAGCGGCATGCCGCTGCCCTGACCGAAGTTGTAGTCGAAGGCGTCGTAGTTCACGCTGAACGCGTGCTCCTGCGCCTCGGCCGTCGGGGCCACCCGGATGTTGCGGTAACGGTCCAGGCCGGTGCCGGCCGGGATCAGCTTGCCGAGGATGACGTTCTCCTTCAGGCCGACCAGCTTGTCGGTCTTGCCATGGATCGCCGCATCGGTCAGCACCTTCGTCGTCTCCTGGAAGGACGCCGCCGACAGCCAGCTCTCGGTGGCCAGCGAGGCCTTCGTGATGCCCATGAGCACCGGACGACCCTCGGCCGGCTTGCCGCCGTCCTCAACCGTCGCGCGGTTGTTGGCCTCGAACAGCTGCCGATCGACCAGCTCGCCCGGCATCATCTCGGTGTCGCCCGACTCGATGACCGTCACGCGGCGCAGCATCTGCCGGATGATGATCTCGATGTGCTTGTCGTGGATCGGCGCGCCCTGCGTCGCGTACACCTTCTGCACCTCTTCGACCAGGTGCTCCTGCACCTTGCGGACGCCGCGCACGCGCAACACGTCCTGCGGGTCGATCGTGCCGGCGGTGAGCTGGTCGCCCACCTCGACATGGTCGCCGTCCTTGATCGAGTGGTGCACACGGTACGAGTCGTCGAACTCCAGACGGGCGCGCCGCGGCACCAAGTACTCGACGTCGGCATCGCCGTCGTCGCGCACGATGACCAGCCGACGGCCACGGTCGACGTCCTCGATGCGGATGCGCCCGCTCGCCTCGGCGATCGGCGCCTTGCCCTTCGGGGTGCGCGCCTCGAACAGCTCGACCACACGGGGAAGGCCCTGCGTGATGTCGTCGCCCGCGACGCCGCCGGTGTGGAACGTACGCATCGTCAGCTGCGTGCCGGGCTCGCCGATCGACTGCGCGGCCTGGATGCCCACGGCCTCGCCGACGTCCACGAGCTTGCCCGACGCCAGCGAACGGCCGTAGCACATCGCGCACGCCCCGGTCGTGGCCTCGCACGTCAGCACGGAACGCACCTTGATCTCGGAGATCCCGGCGGCGGCCAGCGCACGCATCTCGGCCATCGTCAGGTCCGTCCCGGCGGGGAAGAGCACCGCGCCGTCCGGCCCCATGATGTCCTCGGCCGTCGTGCGGCCGTTGACCGAGATGTCCAGGTTGTCGACCAGCTTCAGCGCACCGGTCTCGTCCGGCGTGGCGATGGTCTTCATCAGGCCGCGCTCGGTGCCGCAATCCTCCTCGCGGATGATCACGTCCTGCGACACGTCGACCAGACGACGGGTCAGATACCCGGAGTCGGCCGTACGCAGGGCCGTGTCGGCCTGCCCCTTGCGGCCGCCGTGCGTGGAGATGAAGTACTCCAGAACGGTCAGGCCCTCGCGGAAGTTCGACTTGATCGGGCGGGCGATGATCTCGCCCTTCGGGTTGGCCACCAGGCCTCGCATGGCGGCGATCTGACGCATCTGCGTCATGTTGCCGCGGGCCCCGGAGTTCACCATCATGAAGATCGGGTTGGTCTGCGTGAAGTTGGCCTCCATGGCGTCGGTCAGCTCGTTGGTGCAGTCCTGCCAGATCTGGATGAGCTCCTGGCGGCGCTCCTCCTCGGTCACGGCGCCGCGCTCGTACAGCGCATCCACCTTCGCGGCCTTGGCGTCGTAGCTAGCCAGGATCTCCGGCTTGTTCGGCGGGGTCTGCACATCGCCGATCGAGACCGTGACGCCCGACCAGGTGCCCCAACGGAAGCCGAGGTCCTTGAGGTTGTCCAGCGTCTCGACGACCACGGTGCGCGGGTACGTGTCGGCCAGCTCGTAGATGATCGACGAGATGCGCTTCTTACCGACGTGGAAGTCGACGTACGGGTAGCCCTTCGGCAGCGCCGAGTTGAAGATGGCCTGGCCCAGCGTGGTGTCCAGGATCATCGTGTTGTCGTCGCGCAGCAGCTCCTCCTTGCCACGCGGGGGCTGGACGTCGGTGACGCGCAGCTTGATCTTGGCTCGCATGTCCAGCTCGCCCAGGTCGTGGGCCATGACGGCCTCGGCCATGGAGCTGAACCAACGTCCCTCGCCCTTGCGTCCGTCCAGCGCCATCGTCAGGTAGTACATGCCGATGATCATCTCGTGGCTGGGCAGCGCGACGGGCTTGCCGTCGGCGGGCTTCAAGATGTTGTTCGTGGACAGCATCAGCAGCCGAGCCTCGGCCTGCGCCTCCGCCGACAGCGGCAGGTGCACGGCCATCTGGTCGCCGTCGAAGTCGGCGTTGAACGCGGCGCACACCAGCGGGTGCAGCTGGATGGCCTTGCCCTCGATCAGCTGCGGCTCGAACGCCTGGATGCCCAGGCGGTGCAGCGTCGGGGCGCGGTTCAGCAGCACCGGGTGCTCGCGGATGACCTCCTCCAGCACGTCCCACACCTGGGGACGCTGGCGGTCGACCATGCGCTTGGCGCTCTTGATGTTCTGGGCGAGGTTCAGCTCGTCCAGACGCTTCATCACGAACGGCTTGAACAGCTCCAGCGCCATCTGCTTGGGCAGGCCGCACTGGTGCAGCTTCAGCTGCGGGCCGACGACGATGACCGAACGGCCCGAGTAGTCGACGCGCTTACCCAGCAAGTTCTGGCGGAAACGGCCCTGCTTGCCCTTGAGCATGTCGGAGATCGACTTGAGCGGGCGGTTGCCCGGCCCGGTGACCGGACGGCCGCGGCGGCCGTTGTCGAACAGCGCGTCCACGGCCTCCTGCAGCATGCGCTTCTCGTTGTTGACGATGATCTCGGGCGCGCCCAGATCCAGCAGCCGCTTCAGGCGGTTGTTGCGGTTGATGACGCGGCGGTACAGGTCGTTGAGGTCGCTGGTGGCGAAGCGGCCGCCGTCCAGCTGCACCATCGGGCGCAGATCCGGAGGCAGGACGGGGACGGCATCCAGCACCATCGCGGCCGGCGAGTTCTCGGTCTCCAGGAACGCCGTGACGACCTTGAGACGCTTGAGCGCGCGGGTCTTGCGCTGGCCCTTGCCGTTGCGGACGGCGTCCTTCAGATCCTCCGCCTCGGCGGCCAGGTCGAAGTCCTGCAGGCGCCGCTTGACGGCCTCGGCGCCCATGAAGCCCTCGAAGTAGTGCCCGAAGCGCAGCTTCATCTCGCGGTACAGCACGTCGTCGCCCTCAAGGTCTTGCACCTTGAGCGTCTTGAAGCGCTGCCAGACGGCGTCCAGACGGTCGAGATCGCGNGCGCCGCGGTCGCGGATCGCCTTGACCTCGCGGTCGGCGGCGTCGCGCACGCGCTTCTTGACGTCGGCCTTNGCCTCGTCGGCCTCCAGCTGCGCCAGNTCCTCCTCGGCCTTGGTCAGCCGGGCGGCGACGTCGGTCTCGATCTTCTTGGAGATCTGATCCTTCTCCAGCCCGACCTTGGCCTCCAGCGTCGGCAGGTCGCGGTGGCGCGCGGCGTCGTCCACGCTCGTGATCATGTACGCGGCGAAGTAGATGACCTTCTCCAGGTCTTTCGGCGCGATGTCGAGCAGGTAGCCCAGCCGGCTCGGCACACCCTTGAAGTACCAGATGTGCGTGACCGGNGCGGCCAGCTCGATGTGTCCCATGCGCTCGCGGCGGACGGCGGATCGGGTGACCTCGACGCCGCAGCGCTCGCAGATGATGCCCTTGAAGCGCACGCGCTTGTACTTGCCGCAGTAGCACTCCCAGTCGCGGGTGGGGCCGAAGATCTTCTCGCAGAACAACCCGTCGCGCTCAGGCTTGAGCGTGCGGTAGTTGATCGTCTCCGGCTTCTTCACCTCGCCGTGGCTCCAGTCGCGGATCTGATCCGCGGTGGCCAGCCCGGTGCGCAACAGGTCATAGGCGTTGGTGTCCAGCACTATCAGTTCTTTCTCTGTGTCCGATCGAATTCGGTACGTGGGTGGGTGTGGACGAGTCAGGCCGTCACAGGTCGGCGACCATGGCGAACGGGTCGCGGCCCGGCCGGCTGGCCAGATCGATGCCCAGATCCTCGGTGGGACGGAAGTCTTCGTCCGAGTCGCGCAGTTCGACGACGTGGCCGTCGGCCGAGAGCACCTCGACGTTCAGGCACAGCGACTGCATCTCCTTGACGAGCACCTTGAAGCTCTCGGGGATGCCCGGCTCCGGGATGTTCTCGCCCTTGACGATGGCCTCGTAGACCTTGACGCGGCCGGACACGTCGTCCGACTTGATGGTGAGCATCTCCTGCAGCGCCCAGGCGGCGCCGTAGGCCTCCAGTGCCCACACCTCCATCTCGCCGAAACGCTGGCCGCCGAACTGCGCCTTGCCGCCCAGCGGCTGCTGGGTGATCATCGAGTACGGACCGGTCGAGCGGGCGTGGATCTTGTCGTCCACCAGGTGGTGCAGCTTCAGGATGTACATGTAGCCGACACCCACGCGCTCCGGGAACGGCTCGCCGGAGCGGCCGTCGAACAGCAGCGCCTTGCCGTCGCCGTCGACCATGCGGTTGCCGTCGCGGTTGGGCAGGCCGTACTTCAGCAGGCCGCCGATCTCCTTCTCGGTCGCGCCGTCGAACACCGGCGTCGCCAGGCGGGCGCCCGGCTCGATGTGCTCGAAGCCGACCTCGCGCAGGCGGTTGGCCCACGGCTCGTCCACCCCGGTGATATCCCAGCCGGAGTGCGCGATCCAGCCGAGGTGCGTCTCCAGCACCTGGCCGACGTTCATACGCGACGGGACGCCCAGCGGGTTCAAGATGATGTCGGCCGGCGTGCCGTCCTCCATGAAGGGCATGTCCTCGATCGGCAGGATCTTGGAGATGACGCCCTTGTTGCCGTGGCGGCCGGCGAGCTTGTCGCCCTCCTGCACCTTGCGCTTGGACGCGACGTAGACCCGCACCAACTGGTTGACGCCGGGGGCGAGCTCGTCGCCCTCCTCGCGGTCGAAGACGCGCACCCCGATGACCGTGCCGGACTCGCCGTGGGGCACCTTCATGGACGTGTCGCGCACCTCGCGGGCCTTCTCGCCGAAGATCGCGCGCAGCAGGCGCTCCTCCGGGGTCAGCTCGGTCTCGCCCTTCGGGGTGACCTTGCCGACCAGGATGTCGCCTGTGGTGACCTCGGCGCCGATGCGGACGATGCCGCGCTCGTCGAGGTTGGCCAGCATGTCATCGCCGATGTTCGGGATGTCGCGGGTGATCTCTTCGGGCCCCAGCTTGGTGTCGCGGGCGTCGACCTCGTGCTCCTCAATGTGGATCGAGGTGAGGATGTCCTCCTCCACGATCCGCTGCGAGACGATGATGGCGTCCTCGTAGTTCAGGCCCTGCCACGGCATGAACGCGACCAGCAGGTTGCGTCCCAAAGCCAACTCGCCGTGGTCGGTGCACGGGCCGTCGGCCAGCGGATCGCCGGCCTTGACGTGCTGGCCAGGACGGACGACCGGGCGCTGGTTGACGCAGGTGCCCGCATTCGAGCGGCTGAACTTCTCCAGACGATGGACGACGTACGTGCCGTCGTCGTAGGCCATCGCCACGTAATCGGCGGTGACGTCCTGCACCGTGCCGTCCTTGGCGGCCAGCGTGACGTCGCCGACGTCCACGGCCGCGCGGTACTCCATGCCCGTGCCGACCAGCGGGGCCTCGTTGCGGATCAGCGGCACCGCCTGGCGCTGCATGTTCGCACCCATCAGGGCTCGCGACGCGTCGTCGTGCTCCAGGAACGGGATCAGCGCGGTACCGACCGACACCATCTGGCGAGGCGAGACGTCCATGTAGTCCACGTCGCGCGGCGGCACCGTATCGACGTCGCCGTGGCGCACGCGCACCAGCACGCGCTCCTCGGAGAAGTGGCCGTCGTCGGTCAGCGGCGCGTTGGCCTGCGCGACCACGTGGCGGTCCTCGACGTCGGCGGTCAGGTAGTCGATCTGGTCGGTGACCTGGCCGTCGATGACCTTGCGGTACGGCGTCTCGATGAAGCCGAACGCGTTGACGCGGGCGAACGTGGCCAGCGAGCCGATCAGGCCGATGTTCGGGCCTTCAGGCGTCTCGATCGGGCACATGCGGCCGTAGTGCGACGGGTGGACGTCGCGGACCTCCATGCCGGCGCGGTCACGCGACAGGCCGCCGGGGCCCAGCGCGGACAGGCGGCGCTTGTGCGTCAGCTCGGCCAGCGGGTTGTTCTGGTCCATGAACTGGCTCTGCTGGCTGGTGCCGAAGAACTCCTTGATGGCCGCGGTCACCGGGCGGATGTTGATCAGCGTCTGCGGCGTGATCGCCTCGATGTCCTGCGTGGTCATGCGGTCGCGGACGACGCGCTCCATGCGGGACAGGCCCGTGCGCAGCTGGTTCTGGATCAGCTCGCCCACCGTGCGCAGCCGGCGGTTGCCGAAGTGGTCGATGTCGTCGGACTCGACGGGCAGGCCGTTCCAATCCGTGCGGCCCTCGTGCAGCGCGCAGATGTAGTGGATGGCCGCGACGATGTCCTCGGTCGAGAGCACCTGGCGGTCGTACGGCAGCGACAGGCCGAGCTTCTTGTTGACCTTGTAGCGGCCAACCTTGGCCAGGTCGTAGCGCTTCGGGTTGAAGTAGTAGTTCTCGATCAGCGCGACCGCGGCCTCCTTGGCCGGCGGCTCGCCCGGGCGCATCTTGCGGTAGATGTCGAGCAGGGCCTCATCCTGGGTGTTCAGGTGGTCCTTCTCCAGCGTCATGCGCATCGACTCCCACATGCCGAACTCCTCGGCGATGCGGTCGGGCGGCCAGCCCAGCGCCTTCAGCAGCATGGTGACGTTCTGCTTGCGCTTGCGGTCGAGGCGCACGCCCACGGTGTCGCGCTTGTCGATCTCCAGCTCGAACCACGCGCCGCGGCTCGGGATCACCTTGCACGTGTAGATGCTCTTGTCGCTCGTCTTGTCGGGCGTCACCTCGAAGTAGACGCCGGGCGAACGGACGAGCTGGCTGACCACCACGCGCTCGGTGCCGGAGATGATGAACGTACCCTTGGGCGTCATCAGCGGGAAGTCGCCGATGAACACCGTCTGGCTCTTGATCTCGCCGGTCTCGTTGTTCATGAACTCGGCAATGACGTACAGCGGCGCCGCGTACGTCTGGTCGCGGTCCTTGCACTCCTCGATGGAGTGCTTCGGCTCCTCGAAGCGGTGGTCGCGGAAGCTCAGCGACATGGTGCCGGCGAAGTCTTCGATCGGAGAGATCTCCTCGAAGACCTCCTCCAGGCCCGCCTTGGCGTTGATGTCCGTGCGGCCCTCGGCCTGGGCATCGGCCAGGCGCTGCTGCCAGGCCGGCGCACCGATCAACCAGTCGAAGGACTCCCGCTGCAAGTCAAGCAGGTTCGGCACTTCGATGGGCTCATGGATCTTGGCGAAGGAGAGCCGGCCAGAGGCTGGTGAGATGCGGCTTGTCGAGAGGGAAGTTTGTGATGACGCGGCACGCGTTGCGCTCAAAATGTGATCCTTCCAGCAACCCCAACAGGTTCGGTGCATGCGAAACGGCGCGTGCGATGGCGACCGAGCCGTTCCGAAGCGATGGGCAGTGTCCCAGTTTAGGGCATGGCAACGCTGGGCGCAAGTGCGGACCGCAGCACCGTCCCAACGCTGGTCTGGCTAGGCGCGCCGCCCAAAAGCGGGCCACGGGGCCACCAGCGTCAATCATCGCCTGCGCGTCGGTACGCCCGGCGATGCCATTGAGTATAGGGCAACCGGACAGGTCTGCCAACGACCTGGCGACACGCCCGGGGCGATCGTGACCGAATCGTGATGTTCGGCCCGTGCGGGTGCGGCACGCCGCTGGCAGAGGCGCCCATCAGCACCCGACCCGACTGTGACCGCACCAGAGTTCAGCATGGTGCTGCCCGCGTCATC
>WRGV01000056.1 GCA_009787035.1 Propionibacteriaceae bacterium
GAGCGGTCGAGCTCGCGGACGGCGCCGTCCGCGACGGTGACCAGCCGCAGCGTGCCATCGTGGCTGGACACCGCGATGCGCGTGCCGTCGGGGGACGCGGCCAGGTGCAGCACGTACCCGAGCACGCCGGCGTCGAGGCGGCGGGGCGGGGTCAGGCCGTCCAGCGACGCGACCTCGATCGTGTCGATGTTGCCCGCGTCGCTCACATAGGCGCAACGGGCCGCATTGTGCGGCCCGGCCTTGCCGAGCAGAATCGGCTCGCGCACGCGGACTCCGTCGGCGACGCTGATCGCCCTCGCCGGGCCCGCGCGATGCGTCAGGTAGAACACGGCGCCGCGCCAGCCCACCAGCGAGCCCGTGCCGTGCTCATCGGGCAGCACCGGATCGAGCCGGTCGATCGGATCGACATCCAGCGGCGCCGGTGCGCCGATGCCCAGATCGACGACGATCTGGCGCGGCGCGGCGTCCAGACCGTCCATCGCGAAGAGGCGCCCGTGGGCGTGGTAGACGATCGTGCGCCCATCGGTGCGAACGTCGCGCACGTAGCCCTGCCCGGGCGCGTGGTGCGTGTGCTGGCGCAGATCGGTGCCTGCGGCGTCCACGCTGTACAGCTGCGCCTGCGCGGACGGATCGGTGATCGTGGCGCGCCCAGCCCCCAGATCCGAGCAGAACAGCACCCGGTCGCCGCACCACACCGGCGTGGCCAGGCCCGCGGGCTCGTCCGCCAGCGCGCGCAGCCAGGCGCCGCTGGCCTGCTGGATCCACAGCTGGGACGCGGTGCCGCCGCGGTAGCGCTTCCAGGTCGCGGGCTCGCGAATGTTGGCCGTGCTCAGCACCAGCCGCCCGCCGGGGCCGAAGTCGGCCGCACCGGCCGACCCGAGGGCAAGCTTCTCGGCAGATCCGTCCAGACCCACCACATAGAGCCTGGTCAGGCCGCCGCTGACCTCCTGCCACGAGCTGGCGACCAGAACGTGCTCCCGATCGCGCCAGCCCAGACAGGCCGTCTTGCGCCCCCACCAGGTCAGCCGCGACACCGTGCCGGCATCTCGGTCGAGCACGTAGACGTCCGGTTCCCCCGCGCGCGAGGATGTCCACGCGATCCGCCGCCCATCCGGCGACAGCCGGGGATTGTTCACCGCCGCGTGATCCTCGGTCAGCCGCTGTGCCCGTCCGCCTGCCTTGTCGGCCAGCCATACATCGTCGTCAGCGACGAAGACAACCTCGTCGCCACGCACATCCGGATACCGCAGATACGCATCGTCCATCGGACCAGGCTAGCCGATCCGGCGCCTGCCCTCGGGTTACGCAGCTTGGGCTGTGTCCGCGTCGATGTCGCCGCGCAGCACGTAGGTCGGCGACGCCTCGCCGCGCACCGACTGGGCCGTGATGACGACCTTGCTGATCTCTTCGCGGCTGGGCACCTCGTACATCACGTCGAGCAGCGTCTCTTCCAAGATGGCCCGCAGCCCGCGGGCGCCGGCGCCGCGGCGCAGCGCCTTGGCGGCCACGACGGCCACCGCATCGTCGGTGATCTCCAGCTGCACGCCGTCCAGCTCGAACAGCTTGTGGAACTGCTTGATCAGCGCGTTGCGCGGCTCGACCAAGATGCGCCGCAGCGCCATCTCGTCCAGCTGCGGCACGGTGGCCACCACGGGCAGCCGGCCGATGAACTCGGGGATCAGCCCGTAGGCGTGCAGGTCTTCCGGCGTCACGCTGGCGTACGGATCCTTCGCCCCCTGCGCCCGCTTGGCCGACTCATCCATCGAGAAGCCGATCGCGCGCTTGCCGATGCGCTTGGCGATGATCTCGTCCAGCCCCGCGAACGCGCCGCCGACGATGAACAAGATGTTGGTCGTGTCGATCTGCAGGTAGTCCTGGTGCGGGTGCTTGCGCCCGCCATGCGGCGGCACCGAGGCGACCGTGCCCTCCAGGATCTTCAGCAGCGCCTGCTGCACGCCCTCGCCGGACACGTCGCGGGTGATCGACGGGTTCTCGGCCTTGCGGGCGACCTTGTCGATCTCGTCGATGTAGATGATGCCCGTCTCGGCGCGCTTGATGTCGTTGTCGGCCGCCTGGATCAGCTTGAGCAGGATGTTCTCGACATCCTCGCCCACGTAGCCGGCCTCGGTCAGCGCCGTGGCATCGGCCATCGCGAACGGCACGTCGAGCATGCGGGCCAGCGTCTGCGCCAGGTACGTCTTGCCGCACCCGGTCGGGCCGATCAGCAGGATGTTCGACTTGGCGACCTCGACGTCCTCCTCGTCGCGGCCGCGGTGGCTGGACGGGATGGACGACGCCTGCGCCTGCACGCGCTTGTAGTGGTTGTACACCGCCACCGACAAGGACTTCTTCGCGCTGTCCTGCCCGATGATGTACTGGTCGAGGAACGCATGGATCTGCGCGGGCTTGGGCAACTCGCCGAGCACGTCGGTGTGGGAGCCGCCGTTGAACTCCTCGTCGATGATCTCGTTGCACAGGTCGATGCACTCATCGCAGATGTAGACCCCTGGGCCCGCGATGAGCTTGCGAACCTGCTTCTGGCTCTTCCCACAGAACGAGCACTTGAACAGGTCGCTGCTTTCCCCCAACCGTGCCATCGAGCATCATCTCCCGTCTGGTTTCATTGTGGCACCCGCCACCGACAATGTCGCCGGGTCTCAGCGTGCCATGCCGTCCATCGTCGTCCCGGCAAGCGACACGACACGTCGGCGCGTTCCTGAACTACGAGTTGAGACCATGGGGATCAGCGACCCCATGGTCTCAGCCTCGATCAGTTGACTCCCTTCCTGGACGGCAAGATCTCGTCCACGATGCCGTACTCGACCGCCTCCTGCGCAGTCAGGTACTTGTCGCGCTCGACATCGTGGCTGACCTTGTCCTTCGGCTGGCCGGTGTTGTCGGCGATCATCTGCTCCATCAGATCGCGGATGCGCATGATCTCGCGGGCCTGGATCTCCAGGTCGGACGACTGGCCGTAGTTGCCGTCGCCGCTGACCGCCGGCTGGTGAATCAGGATGCGGCTGTTGGGCAGCGCCAGCCGCTTGCCCTTGGTGCCTGCGGCCAACAGCACCGCGGCCGCCGAGGCCGCCTGGCCCAGGCACACCGTCTGCACGTCCGGCTTGATGAACCGCATCGTGTCATAGACAGCAGTCAATGCAGTGAACGAGCCGCCCGGGGAGTTGATGTACATCGTGATCTGCCGCTCCGGATCCATCGACTCCAGGCACAGCAGCTGCGCCATCACCGCGTTGGCGATGTCGTCGCTGATCGGGGTGCCCAGGAAGATGATGCGATCCTCGAACAGCTTGGTGTACGGGTCGACGCGGCGCACGCCGTACGAGGTGCGCTCCTCCCACTGCGGGATGTAGTAATCCATCCGGGGCTGCGGCGTCACGATTCCGGACGGACGCACGTCCACACCCCCTTGAAATCCTGCGATGCTCACTGGTTGGGCCCTCCCTTGCCGATCTGCGCGGCACGCTCGTAGACGTGGTCGATGAAGCCGTACTCCAACGCCTCTTCGGCCGTGAACCAGTGGTCGCGATCCGAGTCGGCCTCGATCTGCTCGGGCGTGTGGCCGGTGTGCTCGGCGATCAGCCCGGCCATGACCTTCTTGAGCTTCAGGCTCTGCTCGGCCTGGATGCGGATGTCGGACGCCGTGCCGCCCATGCCGCCGGACGGCTGGTGCATCAGGATGCGGGCGTGCGGCAGCGCATACCGCTTGCCGCGTGCCCCGGCCGACAGCAGGAACTGCCCCATCGAGGCGGCCAACCCCATCGCCACGGTGGCGACGTCGTTGCTGATCCACTGCATGGTGTCGTAGATCGCCATACCCGAGTCGATCGACCCGCCGGGCGAGTTGATGTAGAGATAGATGTCCTTGGCCGGATCCTCCGCGTTGAGCAGCAGCATCTGCGCGCAGATGGCGTTCGCGCTCTCGTCGGTCACCTCCGTGCCCAGGAAGATGATGCGGTTGGCCAGCAGGGACGCATACACGTTGTCGGTCATGCTCGCGCCGTTGACGGCACCGCCCGCCGCTTGCGGGCCAGACGCCGCCAGCATCCCCTGCGGCACCGGGTCGGTTTGTTTGTTCATCACACCCGACAACCTACCCGCTCACACCGACAATCCGAAGGATGCGGACGACGTCCAACCGCCAACCCGGTCCCGACAAGCGCACTTACGCCGCAGATTCGTCCGACTTCAACGCGTCGCCCGGATCGGCGTCGATCAGCGCCTTGACCCAGCGGGCCTTCGGATCGGCGTCCACCAGCAGCGCCTTGAGCAGCAGCGTCATCGGCAGCGCGAGCAGCGTGCCCAGCGGGCCGAGCACGAAACCCCACAGCAGTAACGAGACGAACGACACCGTCACGCTCAGCCCGACCGATTCGCCGGCCACGCGCGGTTGGATGATCGTCTGGACGACGAAGTTGAGCACGCAGTAGACGATCACGACGACCAAGGCGATCTTCCACCCGCTGACAAACAGCGCGAGCAGTGCCGGCGGAGCCAGGCCGATGAAGAAGCCGACGGTCGGGATGTAGTTGGTGATGAAGCTCAGCACCGCCCACACCAGCGGCAGCGGCACGCCGAGGATCCACAGCGTCACGCCATCCAAAATCGCGATGATCAGGCCGAACACCGTGGTGACGATCCAGTACTTGCGCACGTTCGTCGTGAAGTCGTCCAACGCCTGGCCCAGGTGCGGCTGGACGACCGTCGCGATGCGCACACGCCGGTGCATCGACGGCGCATCCATGGCCAGGAAGATCAGCGACGCCAGGATGACCGCGATCACGCCCAGGATGCTGGACGCGCTGGACAGCAGCGTCGTGATCGCTCCCGTGATGGTGCTCGGGTTGATGACGTTGAAGACGTCGGAGAAGCCGATGTTGTTGATGTTGATGTTGAACCGGCCCAGGAACGCGGCGGCGTTGTGGTAGATGTCCAGGTACTGCGTCGAGTACTTCGGCAGCTCGGAGACCAGCGAGCTGACCGACCAGACCAGCGCCGCCACCGCGGCGAGCAGGATCACGATGACGGCCACCGCCATGACGCAGGCCGCCAGCCAGGGAGGCGTGCCCTTGCCCACCAGCCAGCGGTGGATGGGGTACGCCGCGATCACCAGGTTGAGCGCCATGAACACGGGCGCGACGACGCCGTTGAACTCGTGCATCAGGAACAGCGCCCCGAGCGTCATCACGACGCCGAGCATGACGACGACGTACGCAGGCAGCCGGGCCGGTGCGTGCGAATCCGACGGGGCGTCTGTCTGGGTCATGACAGCCATTCTGTCACGGCTTTGGGGTGTCCAGAGGATCAAACCCTGTCGCCCGTGCGACCCTGGAAATCGTCCATGGTGGCNTTGACGCCCAGGAACTCGGCGACGGCGTCGAACAGGTGCGGCGGCAGCAGGCGCAGGGCCGGCACGAGGCGTACCAGCGGCGGCTCGATGACCTGCTGGGCGCCGGTCTCGACGGCGTTCAGGATGCGGATGGCCACCGCAGCCGGGTCGAGGATCGGCAGCAGCTTGGGGAAGCGGGTCTTGACGCCCTCGAACATGCCGGTGTTCATGTAGAACGGGCAGGCCACCACGGTGTTGACGTGGACGCCGTCGTGGCGCAGCTCGTTGCGCAACGCCTCGTTGAACCCGATGGCGCCGAACTTGCTGGCCGAGTAGTCGCTCATCTTGGCCGGGGCGATCAGCCCGGCGGCGCTGGACACGGTGACGACCGCGCCGTGGTCGCGCTCGCGCATGCCCGGCAGGAACGCCCGGGTGACCCAGAACAGGCTGTGCAGGTTGACCTGGAGCACGCGCTCGATGGCGTCCCCGCTGGCCTCCAGCAGCGGGCGCCCCCCGACGACCCCGGCGTTGTTGATCAGGATGTCGATCGGCCCGGTCTGCTCGGCCGCCGCGGCCACACCCGCCCGGTCGGTGACGTCGACCACGAAGGCCTCGGCGCGGCAGCCGTGGTCGCGGATGATGTCGCGCACGGCCTGGCCCCGTTGGGCCGACATGTCCCAGATCGTCACGTCAGCCCCGCGCTGGGCGGCCCCGCAGGCCAGGATCTTGCCCATGCCGTTGCCGCCGCCGGTGACGAGCACACGAGCATTCTTGAAGGTGGTGCAGATCGCCATGGTGGCCTCCTGTGTCGGCGTCCGGACGGACGAGGTGGGTAGTCTACGCCTGGGTACGGCGGCGGAACAGCGGGGCGAGCAGGACGGCGGGCACCCCCAGCGGAAGCCGGTGCAGCAGCCGTCCGCCCATCGTCATGACCTGCGCGTACACCTCGCGCGGCACGCCGGGCGGCGGGCCGAGCAGCAGCGCGCGCTGCTCGGCGATGGTCTGTGCCTCCGTGTATTTGAGGATGCCCTCCGCGCCGTGGCGCCGGCCCAGCCCGGAGGTGCCCATGCCGCCCATCGGGGCGTCGTGGCTGGCCCAGGCGGCGGCGTAGCCCTCGTTGATGTTGACGGTGCCGACGCGCAGCTGGCGCGCGACGGCCATCGCATGCGGCGGGTTGATCGACCAGACGCTGGCGTTGAGGCCGTACTCGGTGTCGTTGGCGCGCACGACCGCCTCGACGTCGTCGGCGACCGGGTAGATGGCGACGACGGGGCCGAACGTCTCGTGGTGGGCCAGCTCCATCTCGTCGGTGACGTCGGTGAGCACGGTCGGCTCGTAGAACAGCGGCCCAAGGTCGGGACGACGGCGCGCCCCCGCGAGCACGCGCGCGCCCTTGGACACGGCGTCGTCCACCTGCGCGGAGATCTTGTCGATCTGCGCCTGGCTGATCAGCGGGCCGAGGTCGACGTCCCAGCCGGCGCCGGTGCCCAGGCGCAGCGCCCGGGTGCGTTCGGCGAACCGTCCGCAGAACTGGTCGTAGCGGCTCTTGTGCACGTAGATGCGCTCGATGCTGACGCACAGCTGGCCGGTTGTGCTGAAGCAGGCCTGGACGGCGCCCTCGACCGCGCGGCCCAGGTCGGCGTCGGCGAGCACGAGCATCGCGTTCTTGCCGCCCAGCTCGGCCGAGCAGCCGATCAGGCGGCGGGCGCACTGCTCGGCGATCGTGCGGCCCGTGTCGGTCGAGCCGGTGAACATCATGTAGTCGACCCCGTCGATCAGCGGCGTGCCCAGCTGCGAGCCCGGGCCGGTGACGATCTGCAGCACCCCGCGCGGCAGGCCGGCCTCCAGCAGCAGGTGCAGCGCCGCCAGGGCCGTGAACGGGGTGGACGAGTCGGGCTTGAGCACGACCGCGTTGCCCGCAACCAGCGCCGCCACCGCATCGGAGACCGCGAGCGTCAGCGGATAGTTCCACGGCGAGATGACGCCGACGACACCCTTGGGCTGGTGCGTCTGGATCGTGCGCGTCAGGCCCGGGATGGCACCGCCGCGGCGGTGGTCGGCCAACAGGCGGGTCGCGTTGGTCGCGTAGTAACCGGCGCACAGGGCGGCGTCCATCAGCTCTTCGAACGCGTTGAGCCGCGACTTGCCGTTCTCGGCGTGGATCAGCGCGAGCACATCGTCTTGGCGGTCGAGCAGCAGGTCGCGGAACGCGGACGCCACGCCGCAGCGTTCGCGCAGTGGCGTGTTCGCCCACAGCGTCTGGGCCCGGCGTGCCGCGGCCACGGCGGCGACCACGTCCTGCGGCGTGCACACCGGCACGGTGCCGAGCACCGCCCCGTCCAGCGGCGAGCAGATGGGACGCGCGGGGCGCAGATCGGCCGTCGTCACCAGCTCGGCCAAGGCGTCTGTGTCGATGTCTGTGCCCTCGAACCACACGGGCGCGGCGGCATGGCGGGCTGGTTCGGCGTCGGAACGCGAACCCGGAATCACGGTGGCAGCGGTGTCGCTCATGCGTCCATTGTGCGCTGGTGCGGCGACGTCGGCCAGCCGTCCTGGGCCACGAGACACGCGTCGGATCGAAAGACCCCTTGCCAGATCATGCTCAGCGCTACCAATCGGGGACGCGGATGGCCTACAGTGAGAACCAAGCGACAATACCTTCCTTGACGGGGTGGAAGAAGGCGCTATGTCAACGACCACGATCAGCGTGCGTGGAGAAGCGCACGATGAACGAATGCCGGACCGCGCGGTGGTCCGGCTGGCAGTGCGCTCCGAGGGGCGACACTGGTTACAGGTGCACGGCCAGATGACCGCATCGCTGCGCGATCTGCGCGACGCCATGACCGAACTCACAATGCAGCACCGCCTCGTGGTGCCCGAGAGCTCCATCGGGCACATGCGCCAGCAAACCTGGACGGACAAGGACGTCAAGTTCTTCTCGGAGGAGGCGCTCGCGTCGCTGGTGTTCACCGACTTCGAGCTGATGAACACGTGGATCAGCCAGGTCGTGTCCGACACCGTGCACGTGAAATGCCTCAACTGGTCGCTGTCGTCGCCGGTGCAGGATGCCGTCCGCCGCTCGCTGGGCAACGCCGCCGTGCGCGACGCGCGTGCCCGCGCCGAGGTGTTCGCCACCGCCGCCGGGCTGCACATCGTCGGCATTCAGGCCCTCGCCGACCCCGGAATGTTGGGCGATGACGCCGATGAATCGCCCACCAATAATCCCCTCATACGTGCCACGCTCCTGTCCGGGGCGCCGGCATCTTCCACCGCCGACGACGGGTACGATTTGACCCCCCAGCTCGTCGAAAGCACCGCCCAAGTGGAGGCCCGGTTCCTGGCCGAGTGAGGCCGTGGCGCAGGCGGCGGCGCGCGTGTCATACCCTGGGCATGCGCGCCGCCCAGCCTGCACTGGGGCGTGGCGTCCGTGCCGCAGCCGGTGGACGGCCTAGGCTGAAGACTGTTG
>WRGV01000057.1 GCA_009787035.1 Propionibacteriaceae bacterium
CGGGGCCTCGTCGCGGGCCGGTTGTGCGGTGCGGCGGTGCTCATCCGGCTCGTGCATCCAGGCCGGTGCGCCCCGTCCGCCCGCAGTGACGACGGTGGACGGACGCACGCGCGCGGAGGCGGCGCGCCGAGACGGCGTGGCCAGGTCGGTCATGTCGTCGACGGGGACGACGATGTCGAGGCGCCAGGTCTTGTCGGCCGGGGGGCTGATGATGTCCACGGGGCGGTGTGCCCCGCCCAGGAATGCGGCGGCCGCGGCCGGCGGGCGCACGGTCGCCGACAGCCCGATGCGCTGGGGCTCATCGCCGCGTGCCAGGGCGGCCACGCGCTCCAGACTGATCCCCAGATGGGCGCCGCGCTTGGTGCCGGCCAGCGCGTGCACCTCGTCCACGATGATCGTGCGCACATCGGCCAGCGTCGCGCCGGCCTGGCTCGACAGCATCAGGAACAGCGACTCGGGCGTCGTGATCAGGATGTCCGGCGGATGTGCGACCAGTCGGCGCCGGTCGGCGCTCGGCGTGTCGCCGCTGCGCAGGCCGACGCGGATGTCCGGGGTGGGGCGGCCCTGCCGGGCGAGTACCTCGGTGATGCCGCGCAGGGGCACCGTGAGGTTGCGCTGCACGTCCACCGCCAGCGCCTTGAGCGGCGAGATGTACAGCACCCGCACACCTGGCCGGGACGGATCGCGCGGCGTCGTGAGCAGCGTGTCGATGCTGTGCAGGAAGGCGGCCAGCGTCTTGCCCGACCCGGTCGGCGCGATGACCAGCGCATGCCGCCCCGATCGGATCGCGCCCCAGGCGGCGTCCTGCGCGGGCGTGGGCGCGGCGAACTGGCCCAGGAACCATTCCCGGGTCGCCGGGTCGAATCCGGTCAGCGCGTCGTCCATCACCCGTCCATCATCGCCCAGCCCACCGACAAATCCGGACGTCTCGTCGGTGTCGGCCCGGTCGGCTACTCTGGACGGGTGTTCGAGACGGAGCTGTGGCGGCGGATGACCAAGGCCCTGGGTGAGGCGTACGTGCACACCTGGGCCGAGACGCAGGTGCTGTCCGGGCTGCAGGGGCGCACGGTCGTCCAGGCGCTGCGCGATGGCGATCCGCACGTCAAGATCTGGCGTGCGGTCTGGGCGGCGCTGGAGCTGCCCGCCAGCGAGCGCTGACGTCTTCGTGCGGATGTCGGATGTGTCCGCGTGTCGCTTGAAGATCGAACGTGTGTTCGGGTACTGTGTTGTCCACAGGCGAGACGAAAACGGGCACGTTATCCACAGCGAGCGTACGACGCGCAGAACTGTCGGAGGCGATGCCTAGATTGAGAATGTACGGGCGAATGGCCCGTCGGCAACCGGACCGTCCGGAAGGACGGACGGCCGGGGCCCACGAACCAGGAAGGTGGACGGACATGGCGGTGGCAGATCGGGGGAAGGCCCTGGAGGCTGCATTGGCCCAGATCGAGAAGGTGCACGGCAAGGGCTCGGTGATGCGGCTGGGCGATCAGGTGTCGGTGCCGATCGATGTGATCCCGACCGGCTCGGTCGCGCTCGATGTCGCGCTGGGCGTCGGTGGGCTGCCGCGCGGGCGGGTCGTCGAGATCTACGGGCCGGAGTCGAGCGGCAAGACGACGGTGGCGCTGCACGCCATCGCCAATGCGCAGCGGATGGGCGGCATCTGCGCGTTCATCGACGCGGAGCATGCCCTGGATCCGACGTACGCACACGCCCTGGGCGTCGACACCGACGCGCTGCTGGTGAGCCAGCCCGACAATGGCGAGCAGGCGCTGGAGATCGCCGACACGCTGGTGCGCTCGGGCGCGCTGATGCTGATCGTGATCGACTCCGTGGCGGCCCTGACGCCCAAGGCCGAGATCGAGGGCGAGATGGGCGACAACCACGTCGGCCTGCAGGCCCGGCTGATGAGCCAGGCGTTGCGCAAGATGGCCGGCGGGCTGAAGCAGTCGAACACGTGTGCCATCTTCATCAATCAGCTGCGCGAAAAGATCGGCGTCATGTTCGGCTCGCCCGAGACGACAACCGGCGGCAAGGCGCTCAAGTTCTACGCCTCGGTGCGCCTGGATGTGCGCCGCATCGATTCGCTCAAGGACGGCAACGACGTCGTGGGCAACCGCACGCGCATCAAGGTGGTCAAGAACAAGGTGGCGCCGCCGTTCAAGGTGGCCGAGTTCGATCTGCTGTACGGCAAGGGCATCTCGCGCGAGGGTTCGCTGCTCGACATGGGCGTGGACGCCGGTTTGGTGCGCAAGGCCGGCGCCTGGTTCACGTACGGCGACACCCAGCTGGGGCAGGGCAAGGAGAACGCCCGCAACTTCCTGATCGCCAATCCGGAGATCGCCGACGAGATCGAGGTCAAGATCAAGGCGGCGTTGGGCGTGGGCGAGCACACCGATCTGGAGGACGAGGACGACGTGCCCGAGGGCATCGATCCCGTGACCGGCGAGGTGGCCTTCTAGCATGCGGCAGCGGTTGGGCCGCGACCGGCGGTCGGATCCGGCCGTCGGCGGGGCCACGCCGGACGCCGACGCGGATCCGGTCGAGGTGGCGCGGGAGATCGCGCTGCGGCGGCTGGATCAGCGCCCGCAGACCCGGGCCGAGCTGGCCGCGACGCTGCAGGCTCGGGGCGTGCCCGACGCCGCGGCCACGCAGGTGCTCGACCGTTTCGAGGAGGTCGGGCTGGTGGATGATGCCGGCTTCGCCGCCGACTGGGCGCGCAGCCGCCACGGGGCGCGTCATCTGTCGCGCCGGGCGGTCGCCCAGGAGCTGCGGGCCAAGGGCATCAGCGACGAGCTGATCGAACAGGCCACGGTCGGCATCGACCGGGACGCCGAGGTCGAGGCGGCTTTCGAGGTCGCCCGCGCCAAGCGCAGGGCACTGGTGGGAGTGACCTATCCGGTCGCCTACCGGCGCCTGGCCGGGGCGCTCGCCCGCAAGGGGTACGACACCTCGGTCGTCGCGCAGGTGACCAAGCAGGCCCTGGTCGGCTGGGGCGGCGACGACACCGATCCCGACGACGGCCTGTACGATGCCTGAGACGGCGGGCCTGGCGGGACAGTCCGGTAGAATCGCCGCTTGATGACGCACGATATGACTTCCACCATCGCCGACCCGGCGGCGAAGGCCGCGCTCACGTACCGGGTGATCACATACGGCTGCCAGATGAACGCCCACGATTCCGAGCGGATCGCGGGGGTGCTGGAGGATGCCGGCTACGTGCCGGCGCCCGAGGATGCATCGGTCGAACCGGACGTGCCCGCGGTGGCCGACGTCGTCGTGTTCAACACCTGCGCGGTGCGCGAGAACGCCGACAACCGGCTGTACGGCAACCTGGGTCACATGGCGCAGGCCAAGCGGCGCCATCCAGGCATGCAGATCGCGGTCGGCGGCTGCATGGCGCAGAAGGACCGCGCCACGGTGGTGGCCAAGGCCCCATGGGTGGATGTCGTCTTCGGCACCAACAACATGGGGTCGTTGCCGGCGCTGCTCGACCGGGCCCGCGTCGAGCATGCCAGCCAGGTGGAGATCCGCGAGTCGCTGGAGGTGTTCCCGTCCACGCTGCCGACCCGGCGCGAGTCGCCGTACGCCGCGTGGGTGAGCATCAGCGTCGGCTGCAACAACACGTGCACGTTCTGCATCGTGCCGAGCCTGCGCGGGCGCGAACACGACCGGCGTCCCGGCGACGTCCTGCGCGAGATCGAGGCCCTGGTGGGCCAGGGCGTCCAGGAGATCACGCTGCTCGGCCAGAACGTCAACACGTACGGCGTCGAGTTTGGCGACCGGCTGGCGTTCGGCAAGCTGCTGCGGGCCTGTGGCCAGATCGACGGCCTGCGTCGTGTCCGGTTCGCCTCGCCCCATCCCAAGGATTTCACCGACGACGTCATCGCGGCGATGGCGGAGACGCCCAACGTCATGCCGCAGCTGCACATGCCGCTGCAATCCGGCTCCGACGAGGTGCTGCGCCGGATGCACCGGCCCTACCGGCAGGCGCGTTTCCTGCAGCTGGTCGATCGGGTGCGCCAGTCGATCCCCGACGCGGCCATCACGACCGACATCATCGTCGGCTTTCCCGGCGAGACCGACGATGACTTCGAACAGACGATGGACGTGGTGGCCAAGGCCCGGTTCGCCGGTGCCTTCACGTTCCAGTACTCGATCCGCCCGGGCACGCCGGCCGGCGTCATGCCCGACCAGGTGCCCCACGACGTCGTCCAGGCCCGGTTCGAGCGGCTGACGGCGCTGGTCGACGAGATCGCCTGGGAAGAGAACAAGGGGCAGATCGGCCGACGCGTCGAGGTGCTGTTCGCCGACGATGAGGGGCGCAAGGACGAGGCGACGCACCGCATGAGCGGACGGGCCCGCGACAACCGGCTGGTGCACGTGCGCGTACCGCAGGATCCGTCCGCGCGCCCGCGCCCGGGCGACCTGGGCGAGGTCGAGATCACCTACGCCGCCCCGCACCACCTGGTGGCCGACGCGGGCCTGCTGAGCCTGACGCGCACCGCCGGGGGAGCCGCGTGGGCGGCACGGGAAGCGGCCCAGTCCGGCATCGTCCATCAGGACTGAGCCCGGCCATGGACGCATCGTGCGAACCCCCGGTGCTGGCGATCGTCGGGCCGACGGCCAGCGGCAAGACCGCGCTGGCCCTGGTGGTGGCGCGCCGGCTGATCGCATCCGGTCGCCCGGCCGAGATCGTCAACGCCGACTCGATGCTGGTCTACCGCGGCATGGACATCGGCACCGCCAAGCCGAGCGCGGCCGAGCGGGCCGAGATCCCGCACCACCTGATCGACATCGCCGACCTGGGGTGGACGGCCTCGGTCGCGCAGTTCCAGCGCCTGGCCCGCGACGCGATCGCGGACATCCGTTCCCGCGGCGCGGTGCCGCTCGTGGTGGGCGGATCGGCGCTGTACATCCATGCGATCCTGGACGAGCTGAGCTTCCCGCCCACCGATCCGGCGGTGCGGGCCCGCTGGCAGGCCGAGCTTGACCGCATCGGCCCGCAGGCGCTGCACGCGGTGTTGGCAGAGCGCGCCCCGGAAGCTGCGGCGGGCATCCTGCCCGGCAACGGGCGGCGGATCGTGCGGGCCCTGGAGGTCGTCGAGCTGACCGGCTCGTTCACGTCCGTCCTGCCGCAGCCGCGCTACGCGCTGGAGGGCGTCCATCAGTTCGGCATCTCGATCACCCGCGAAGAGCTGGACGAGCGGATCCAGGCCCGCGTGGAGCAGATGTGGCAGGCCGGGTTCGTGGAGGAGGTGCGCGAGCTGGAGCTGCGCGGGCTGCGCCAGACGCCCACGGCCTCCCGGGCGCTGGGCTACAGCTGGGTGTTGGACTACCTGTCGGGAAGCTTCACGCAGGAAAGAGCCCGCGAGGCGACCGTGTTCGCCACGCGCAGATTCGCACGCAAGCAGCTGTCCTGGTTCCGCCGCGACGCGCGCATCGAATGGGTGGATGCCACCGATCCCGCCACGGTCGATGCGATCGCACGCGTGTGTCACCAGGGCCCCGCACCGTACGCCCGCGGCTGAACAGTGGCGCGATACGACAGGGGCACGACAAGACAATGGCGCATGGTCCGCGCGAGAAATCGTTGCGCGTGACATGATGACCCGGTGAGATCTTTCGCATTCGCCAAGGGCCACGCGACGATGAATGACTTCATCCTCGTGCAGGACCGCCACAATGCCTTGGAGTTGAGCGACGCCGACGTCCAATGGCTGTGCGACCGGCGCGCCGGCGTCGGCGCGGACGGCATTCTGCGCGCGGTCAAGGCCGGATGCATGCCGGATTGGAATGGCGATCCGAATCTGTGGTTCATGGACTATCGCAACGCCGATGGTTCGACGGCCCAGATGTGCGGCAATGGGTTGCGGCTGTTCGTGCGCTACCTGATGGATGAAGACCTGGCGCCCCGCGACGAGGTGCACGTCGCGACGCGGGCCGGCGAGCGCACGGTGTGGGAGCTGTTCGACGGGCGCCTGCGCGCAACCATGGGCCGCGTCCGGCTCGGCGACAGGCCGACCTGGGTGGTGCTCGGCGACCAGCGGTTTGACGAGGCCATGCCCGCCGACGTGGGCAACCCGCACGCGGTGGTGGCCCTCGACGGCATCACGGCGCTGCGCCGGCTCGACCTGACCCAGCACATCGAGCTGGATCCGACGGTGTTCCCCGAGGGGGCCAACGTCGAGTTCGTGGTCGAGGAGGGGCCGGGACGGATCCGCATGCGCGTGCAGGAGCGCGGCGTCGGCGAGACGTTCTCGTGCGGCACGGGCGTGGTGGCCTCGGCGGCCGTCATGCTGCGCCGCGCCACCGGGGAAGCGCAGGGCCACTGCGACGTCAGTGTGCGCGGCGGCCACCTGTCGGTGCATCTGGTGCCGGACGAGTCGTTCCTCACGGGCCCGGCGGTCGTCGTGGCTCGCGGCGAAGTCACGATGCCCGACTGAGACGGGCGTCTGTCGCAGGGATCCGGGGCCGATCTGGTGGCGGACAGGCCCAACATGTGCCAAGGTTATGGGGATGACTAATCCCGAACAGCAGCCCGTCATGCCGGTTGAGGATGATGTGGCCGACGACGACCCCGGCTGGGACGATGACCCCGATTGGGGCAGCCTGCTCGGTGCGACCTGGGACGGCGCGGAGGTGGACGACGGCGAACAGGACCTGGCCGACCGGCTGTCGCTGACGCGCGTGCCCGGCCTGTCCACCGATCTGGACGACATCACGGAGGTCGAGTACCGCCAGCTGCGCCTGGAGCGCGTGGTGTTGGTCAGCGTGTGGCACGAGGGCACGCAGGACGATTCGTACAACGCCGTCCGCGAGCTGGCCGCGCTGGCGCAGACCGCCGGTTCCCAGGTGCTGGACGCGCTGATCCAGCGCCGCGACCACGTCGATCCCGCGACGTACATCGGACGCGGCAAGGTGGACGAGGTGCGCGACGTCGTCATGGCCACCAAGGCCGACACCGTGATCTGCGACGGCGAGCTGTCGCCGGCGCAGCTGCGCAACCTGGAGGATCGCGTCGGCGTCAAGGTGGTCGACCGGACGGCGCTGATCCTGGACATCTTCGCGCAGCACGCCAAGAGCGTCGAGGGCAAGACGCAGGTCGAGCTGGCGCAGCTGCAGTACCTGCGCCAGCGGCTGCGCGGCTGGGGCGATTCGCTGTCGCGCCAGGTGGGCGGACGTGCCGCGTCCGGCGTCGGCATCGGCGGCCGCGGCCCCGGCGAGACCAAGATCGAGACCGATCGGCGCCGCATCAACGCGCGCGTCGCGCTGCTGCGCGCCAAGCTGCGCACCCTGGACGAGACCCGGGCGCTGCAGCGCGCCGACCGCCGCCGCTCGCTCGTCCCGTCCGTGGCGATCGTCGGCTACACCAATGCCGGCAAGTCGTCGCTGCTCAACCGGCTCACCGGCGCGGGCGTGATGGTCGAGGACGCGCTGTTCGCCACGCTCGATCCGACGACCCGGCGTTCGCGCACGGCTGACGGACGCGTCTACACGCTGACCGACACCGTCGGCTTCGTCCGCCACCTGCCGCACGACCTGGTCGAGGCCTTCAAGTCGACGCTGGAAGAGACCGCGCTGGCCGACCTGCTGGTGCACGTCGTGGACGGCTCGGACGCCGACCCGATGGCCCAGATCCGCGCCGTCCGGGGCGTGCTGGGCCAGATCGGCGCGGGCGAGGTGCCCGAGCAGATCGTGGTCAACAAGATCGACGCGGCCGACCCCGCGGTGTTGGACGATCTGCGCGCCGGGCTGCCCGGCGCCGTCTTCGTTTCGGCGCGGACCGGGGCGGGGCTCGACCACCTGCGTCATGTTGTCGAGACGCGCCTGCCGGTGCCCGGCATCAGCGTGCGCGTGTTGGTGCCGTACGACCGCGGCGACCTGGTCGACCGCATCCACCGGCGCGGCGAACTGTCCAGCACCGAGCACACCCCGGAGGGCACGCTGATCGTTGCCCGCGTGAACGCCGACCTGGCGGGGGAACTCGCACCCTTCGAGGTCGTCTGAGATGGCTGGAAACCGGTCTGGGGGCGGCCGGTCACACGACGCGTTGCCGGGGTTGCCGTGGGTACGGCCCATGGGATCAGATGATGTTGACGATGTCGCCGCGTTCGTCAACGACTGCTGGCGCGACGCGTACGCCGGTCTGCTCGACGACGACTTCCTGGCGAACCTGACGACGGACGACCGCGTGGCCCGCATCCTGCGGCACGAGGAAGGCGGGGCCCGGACCTGGCTCGTGCGCGACCACGACGGCCTTGCCGGTGTGGTGATGGCCGGGCCGTCGCACGAGGAGTTCTTCGAATCCGATGGCGAACTCACGATGATCTACGTGCGCCGCAGCTGGCTGGGCACCGGCCTGGGCCACGAGCTGTTCGCCGGCGCGTGCCGCTGGCTCGTGGACGCGGGCTTCGAGGGCATCGTGCTGGAGGTCTTCATGGGCAACGAGCGGGCCGCCAGGTTCTACCGCAACCACGGCCTGCGCACCGTCCGCAGCACCGGCCTGCAGATGGGCGGCAAGCGCTACCCCCTCCAGATCATGCGCCGCCCCCTCCCGTAGCCACGACGCTGCCTGCGTTGCACTTCAGCTTGTGTGTGTCCAACACACGGCGCTTCGTGCGCCTTGGCAGCGCCGCGGCT
>WRGV01000058.1 GCA_009787035.1 Propionibacteriaceae bacterium
CGCGCATGCGCCACCGGCCCCAGGCGTTTGTGGGGCACCCGCGCGGCACCGGCCCGCGGTGGTAGCCTGACACGACAGCATCCCCGCGCACCATCGTTCTTCGAGGAAAGGCCTGCATGAAGCGCGTGCTCGTCCCCCTCGTCGTCGCAGCGGCCCTCGGAATGGGCGCGCTGGGCGCCAACGCCCCGGCCGCACGGGCGTCCGGGGCGACCGTGCTGCCCACCCTCGCCTCGTCCGCCATCGCGGACCTGTCCTGCTCGACCAACGTCGTCTTCCTCGGCGCGCGCGGCAGCAGCCAGGCGGTGGATACCGCGACCAACGGCTTCGGCCCCGAGGTCAACTCCGTCTTCAGCGGCTTCACCACCGACCTCGCGGCCGACCTGACCGTCCAGCCCGTGTACGTCGACTACCCAGCCGCCTCGACCGACTCGCTGCTCACGCGCGTCGCGGCCCTGACCGCCGACCCGGGCAACGCGTCGTCCATCCTGGGGCAGGACGCCTTCCTGCAAAGCGTCAACCAGGGCATGACGCAGGTGAACGCGGTGCTGACCGCGGTGGCGCACTGCCCGGGCCAGGCGGTCGTGCTCGCCGGCTACTCGCAGGGCGCGCTCGTGGTGCACACCGGGCTGTCCATCGCCGACAGCGTGCCCGAATCGGCCAGCACGCTGGATGCGCGCCTGGCCGCGCTCGTGCTGATCGCCGACCCGGCCTCCAACGGGGCGGACGCGTATCCGACCGTCGCCGGCGACAACGGCCAGCGCGGGTCGGCCAGCGATGTCGCCACCGCCTCCGAGAGCGGACGAGTCGGCCTGATGCCCGCGCTCGTCGCCCAGTTTCCGGCGCTGGCGGCGTACGCCCCCATGCCGAGCCCGCTCGACGCGACGCAGGCCGGGCGCGTGCTCAACATCTGTGACGCGAACGACCTGATCTGCGACACCAGCGTGGCGTTGGCGGTGCAGGACGCGGCGGGCGGGACGGGCACCGGCCCCCGCGCCGCGGTGCACGCCGGATACCTGGACACCGGCGTGCTGCCCGATTTCGGGGCCGGAGCGGCGTTCCAGACCAACCTGCTGCTCGGCCACGGCCTGGAGCCGCAGACGTTCGACCCGGCCGCAGCCCCGGTGTGGTTCCAGCCCGTCCAAGGCGGCAGTGAGCTGCCCGTGTCGGTGCTGGGCGTGCCGGGCCTGGACGCCGCCGAGACGTTCACGGCCTACACGAACGGCACGCCCGCGTCCCGAACGCTCGACCAGGGCGGGGCCAGCGTGCAGTACGACGGGCAGAGCAAGCTGCAGATCTCTCCCGGCAGCGCCACGACCGTCGCGCTGACGGTGCAGTATGCGCTCGGATCGAGCCAGCCGATCGTCCACGACCTGTTCTCACGCGTGCTGTCCGGCGACCTGTCGGTCATCTTCGCCACCCCCACGCCGACGCCGACGCCGACGCCCACCGCGTCCGTCCCCACGCCGACATCCCGGGCCACGCCGTCGCCCACCGCCCTGGCCGCGCCCGCCGCGAGCAACCCCTGGGTGCTGCGCGGCGTGCTCATCATGCTCGCCCTCGTCCTGGTCGTGGGCGGTGTGGGAGCACTGGTCGATCACCGGCAGCGCCGACGGAGCACCCGCGCCCGCCGCGCGCAGTAGAATCGCTTGTGAACACGCCATCCCCGTGGCGCATCCCCTGTTCTCCCGCTGATCTGAAAAGGACCTCCCATGTCGTGTCGCATCGTCCCCGTCGTCGTGGCCGCAGCCCTCGGGCTGTCCGCCGTCTGTGCCGTGGCCCCGAACGCCCAGGCCGCCAGCGCCGCCACCGTTCTGCCATCCATCGCCTCGACCGCCCTGCCCACCTCCCTCTGCTCGGCCAACGTGCTGTTCATCGGCGCGCGCGGCAGCAGCGAAACCGTCACGGCAACCAACGACGGCTTCGGCGACATGGTGCCCGCCGTCTTCACCGGCTTCGTGAGCGGCATCGCAGCCGGGACGACGGTGCAGCCCATCTACATCGACTATCCGGCCGTCGCGACGACGTCGTTGTGGACGGCCCTGGCTGCGGTGGCAACCGATCCGTCCCACGCGAGCGACATCGTGGCCCAGAACCCCTTCCTGCTCAGCGTCAACCAGGGCGTGGCGCAGGTGGTCGCCGTGTTGGCCGCCGCGGCCCAGTGCCCGGGCCAGGTCGTCGTGCTCGCCGGCTACTCGCAGGGCGCGCTCGTCGTGCACGCGGGCCTGGCGGCCGCGAACGCCACCCCGGCTGCGTCCGCGAAGCTCGACGCCAGCCTCGGCGGCGTGGTGCTGATCGGCGATGCCGCCTCGACCGGGGGCAGGCAGTACGGCATACTCAACGGCGACAACGGACAACGCGGCACCGCCTCCGACACGGCGACCGCGGACGAGACGGGACGCGTCGGCCTGCTGGCGGGCATCCTCACCCAGATGCCCCAGCTGGCCACGGCCCTCCCGCTGCCGGCGGCGCTGGACGCCACGCAGGCCTCGCGCGTGCTCAACGTCTGCGACGCGCAGGACATCATCTGCGACTCGACGCCGACGCAGGTCATCGCGGACGTCATGTCCGGCCCGGACGGCGGGCCGCGCTCGCTCGTCCACATCAGCTACGCCGCCGCCGATCTGGCGAATTACGGACGCGGCGCCGCCTTCCAGGCCAACCAGGCGCTCGGCAAGGGGCTCCAGCCGGTGACGGTCGGCGCGACGACCGGCATGTTCGGGCCCGTGCAGGCCGGCAGCGGGCTGGGTGCGTCGGTCATCGGCGTTGCGGGACACACCCCCATGCAGACGTTCGCCGCGTACGCCAGCGATCCGAACCCGGCCCTGCAGACCCTGCCCGGCTCCGGCTACTCGGTGACGTACGACGGCGTGAGCAAGATCGGGATCGTGCCGGGCACGGCACGCACCGTCCAGATCCCGGTGCAGTATGCGCTCGGGCCGGGCCAGCCCGTCGTCCACCAGCTGTATTCGCGCGTGCTGTCCGGGGTGCTGACGGTGACGATCCAGACGCCCGTCGTCACCGGCTGCCAGACGCAGCGTCCGGCTTGGTGGCCGCCGTGCTGCTGGTGGCGGGCCCGAACCTGCTGATCTGCGCACGCCGGGCATGCGACATGCCCATCTCGATGATCACGCTTACCGACACCGGGCTACAGTGGAGGAAAGCCCATGATCAAAAACCTCACCGTCGGCGCGCCAGCGCGCTTGATCGTCTTGTTCACCATCCCGTTGCTGATCGGCAACCTGTTCCAGCAGCTCTACCTGTTCACCGACGCCGCCGTGGTCGGACGCCTGCTCGGCGTGGACGCGCTGGCGTCCGTCGGCGCCACCGGCGGCCTGACGTTCCTGCTGATCGGCTTCACCTGGGGCTCGTCGGCCGGCCTGGCGATCCCCGTCGCCAAGGCGTTCGGCGCGGGCGACATGGCACAGATGCGCCGCCGCGTCGTCGCCGGCGCGTACATCAGTATCGGCATCGCCGCGTTCATCACCATCGTCGGCACCGCGTTCGCCCGCGACCTGCTGTCGCTGCTGCGCACCCCGTCCGAACTGATCGACGAGTCGACCGGCTTCCTGCTGGTGACGTTCGGCGGCTCGGCCGTCACGGTCGCGTTCAACTACCTGTCGGCCATCATCCGCGCGCTCGGCGACTCACGCACACCGCTCATCTTCCTGGTCATCGCGTGCGTGCTCAATGCCGCGCTGTCGGCCGGCTTCGTCGGGGTGCTGGGGCTCGGCGTGCCGGGTGCGGCACTGGCCACGATCGTGGCGCAGTGCGTGTCGGTGGGGCTGTGCCTGCGGCTGATCCGCACCAAGATGCCCGCGCTGGCGATCCCGCTGCGACAGTGGCGGCTGCGCGCGGACGACCTGGGCGAATCGGCCCGCATGGGCCTGACGATGGGCTTCCAGGCCTCGATCATCGCCGTGGGCACGCTGGTGCTGCAGTTCGCCGTCAACGGGCTGGGCCCGGCCGCGATCGCCGCGTTCACCGCCGCGTCCCGCGTCGACCAGGTCGCCTCGGCGCCGCTGAATTCCTTCGGCGTGGGCCTGTCGACGTTCGCCGCACAGAACCGCGGCGCGCGCCAGTGGCACCGCATCCGCACGGGCGTGTTCCAGATCTGCTGCCTGTCGTTCGCGCTGGCCCTGGTGCTCGGCGGCGTCAACATCGTCTTCGGGACGAACCTGGTGGGCCTGTTCATCGGGCAGGCGCACGCCGACGTCGTGGCGATGGCGCATCGGTACCTGATCATCCAGGGCTCGACGTACAGCCTGCTCGCGGTGCTGTTCGCGCTGCGCGGCACCATCCAGGGCATGGGCTGGACGGGCGTGCCGACGCTGGCCGGCGTCATGGAGCTGACGCTGCGCTCGCTGGCCGGGCTGGTGCTCGTGACGCACCTCGGCTTCCTCGGCGCCTGCTGGGCCTCACCGCTGGCCTGGGCCGGATCGTTGTCGACGCTCGTGCCGGCGTGGATCGTCATGCGACGCCGCCTCATCGCGGCCGAGGCCGCGTCGACGCCCGCACCGGCGTCACAGCCGGATCGGCCACCCGCCTCGTCCCCACAGCCCGTGCCGGCCACCGCCTGAGCCCCCTGGCAGGCAAACCGCGGGACATGTTGTCCTGAACGTCTGCGCAGGGCATTTCTTGGCCCTCTGCGGCCGTTCAGCACGCTGTTTGTCCCAACGACGCCAGCGCCGCTACGCGCCGGGGCGCGCGACCGGGGCCGCGGCACCGGCCAGCGCCCGGTTGACGGCGCTCAGCACGGCCTGCAGCGAGGCGCTGGTGATGTCCGGGTCGATGCCGACACCCCACCAGACCCCGCCCTGGCCGTCCTCGCCGAGCTCGCACTCGACGTAGGCCGCGGCCTGCGCGCCCTCGCCGCTGGTCATCGCATGCTCGGCGTAGTCGAGCACCGCGACGTCCAGGCCCAGGCCGTGCAGCGCGTCCACGAACGCCGAGACCGGGCCGTTGCCCTCGCCGTCCAGGCGCTTGGCCGCACCGTCCTGATGCACGGTTGCCTGCAGCTGCGTCTGGCCGTCCACGGTGTGGACGGTGCGGTCGACCAGCGACAGCGGGGCATCCCGGTGCAGGTATTCGCTGCTGAACAGGCGCCACAGCTCGTCGGAGCTGACCTCCTTGCCCAGGCTGTCGGCGTCGCGCTGCACGAGGTGGCTGAACTCCATCTGCAGGCGGCGCGGCAGCTCCAGGTGGTGGTCGGTCTTCATGAGGTACGCCATGCCGCCCTTGCCCGACTGCGCGTTGACGCGGATGACGGCCTGGTACGTGCGCCCGACGTCGTCCGGGTCGATCGGCAGGTACGGGGCCTCCCAGTCGATCTCGTGCATGCTGATGCCCTGCGCGGCGGCGCGCTGCTCCAGATCCTCCAGACCCTTCTTGATCGCATCCTGGTGCGAGCCCGAGAACGCCGTGTAGACCAGATCGCCCGAGTACGGCTGGCGCACCGGCACCGGCAGCCCGGTGCAGTACTCGACCGTGCTGCGGATCTCGTCGATGTTGCCCATCTGCAGCATCGGGTCGACACCCTGGCTGTACAGGTTCATCGCCATCGTCACCAGATCGACGTTGCCGGTGCGCTCGCCGTGCCCGAACAGGCAGCCCTCGACGCGCTGGGCGCCGGCCATCTCGCCGAACTCGGCGGCGGCCACGGCCGTCCCCCGGTCGTTGTGCGTGTGGACGGAAACGCAGACGCTGTCGCGGTGCGAGATGTGCCGGCAGAAGTATTCGACCTTGTCGGCGAAGATATTGGGCGTGCACGCCTCGACGGTGGCCGGCAGGTTGAGGATGATCTCGCGGTCGCCGCCTGGCTGCCAGACGTCGATGACACCCTCGCAGACCTCCAGCGCGAAGTCGGTGGGTGTCTGACTGAAGATCTCCGGCGAATACTCGTACCCGAATTGGCAGCCCGGCAGGAACTTCTCGGCCGCGTCGATGACCCACTGCGTGCCCTGTCTGGCCAGCTCGACGGTCTCGGGGCCCGAGAGCCGGAACACCACGCGCCGGAACAGCTCCGACACCGCGTTGTACAGGTGGATCGTCGCCTTCGGCGCCCCCACCAGCGACTCGGCGGTGCGCTCGATCAGGTCCTGCCGCGACTGCGTGAGCACCGAGATCGTGACGTCGTCGGGCACCAGATCGTGCTCAATCAGCGACCGGACGAAGTCGAACTCGATCTGCGAGGCCGACGGGAAGCCGACCTCGATCTCCTTGAACCCCATCGACACCAGCAGCTGGAACATCTTGCGCTTGCGGCTGGGGCTCATCGGCTCGATCAGCGCCTGGTTGCCGTCGCGCAGATCGGTGGACAGCCACCGCGGCGCCTTCGTCAGCTGCTTGTCGGGCCAGGTGCGGTCGGGCAGGTTCATGGGCGCGAACGCGTGGTAGCGCGNGTAAGGCATGGACGTGGGCGTGGGGATGGGTTTGGGCTGCGTCGCCGTGTGCGGCGCTGGATGGGTGGTCATGGTTGTTCCTTCTCGCTACGGGTGCTGGCGCCAGACGTGACGAAACTCCGCAGCGGGGATTCTGGCTTGCTCTACAGCAAAGCCCCGCTGCGGCGGCCAAGCAACAGCCCACGACGGGCCGGACGGCGCTGCATGGATGCGACTATACGCCCGCGTTTGGACGGACGTGCGGAGGGTCGCTATGCGGTATGTGGGGCGCCCGGAGTGCGCCACAGCTGTCATGCCGGAAGCACCCGCGTGGTCACGGTCGGGCGGCGTCCGTCCCGAACCCTAGAATTGCAGCATGACAGACGCCACCACCGCGTACCAGGCCATGCTGCGGCTCATCGAACCGGTCGAACCACGGGTCGCCGGGGCGATCCGGGCGGAGCTGGACGACCAGCGCGCGTCCCTCAAACTGATCGCCAGCGAGAACTACGCGTCGCTGGCCACGCTGGCCGCGATGGGCACCTGGCTGTCCGACAAGTACGCCGAGGGCACCAGCGGCCACCGGTTCTACGCCGGTTGCCGCAACATCGACACCGTCGAGGACGTCGCCGCCGAGCACGCCCGCGCGCTGTTCGGGGCCGACCACGCGTACGTGCAGCCGCACAGCGGCATCGACGCGAACCTGGTGGCGTACTGGGCGATCCTGAGCCAGCGCATCGAGCTGCCCACGCTGGCCGAGTTCGGCGCCAAGACGCTGGACGACCTCGACGCCTGGCACTGGAGCTACCTGCGCAACCTGCTCGGCAACCAGCGACTGATGGGCATGAGCCTGGACGCCGGCGGGCACCTCACGCACGGCTTCCGCAACAACATCTCGGGCAAGATGTTCAACCAGCGCTCGTACGGCACCGACCCCACCACAGGCCTGATCGACTACGCGCAGGTGCGCCGCGCGGTGCGCCGTTTCAAGCCGCTGATCCTTGTCGCGGGCTATTCGGCGTACCCGCGCCGGGTCAACTTCGCCATCATGCGCGAGATTGCGGACGAGGTGGGCGCGGTCTTGATGACCGACATGTCGCACTTCGCCGGGCTGGTCGCGGGCAAGGTGTTCACCGGGGACGAGAACCCGGTGCCGTTCAGCCAGGTCGTCACCACGACCACGCACAAGAGCCTGCGCGGCCCGCGCGGCGGCATGGTGCTGTGCCAGCAGGAGTACGCGGCCTCGGTGGATCGCGGCTGCCCGATGGTGCTGGGCGGCCCGCTCGGTCACGTGATGGCCGCCAAGGCCGTCGCGCTGGCGCAGGCCCGCCAGCCCGAGTTCGCGGTCTATGCCCAACACGTCGCCGACAACGCCAAAGCCCTGGCTGAGGGGCTGCTCAAGCGCGGCGTCACGCTGGTCACCGGTGGCACCGACAACCACCTCGTGCTGCTCGANGTCGCCCAGTCGTTCGGCCTGACCGGGCGCCAGGCCGAGGCCGCGCTGCTCGATGCCGGCATCGTCACCAACCGCAACTCGGTGCCCCGAGACCCCAACGGCGCGTGGTACACGTCCGGCATCCGCATCGGCACCCCGGCGCTGACCACCCGGGGCCTGGACGAGGCCGACTTCGACGCCGTCGCCGCCCTGATGGTCGAGGCACTGCACGCGACCACGCCCACGACGACCCCGGCGGGCGAGCCGAGCAAGGCCAAGTACGTCGTCGACCCGGGGATCGCCGCCCGCGTCCACGCCGAGGCCGCCGATCTGCTCGCCCCGCACCCGCTCTACCCAGAGCTGGAGCTGTAGGGCGGCAATTCTCCAGCAACGTGTTGGCGTAGTTCCAGCGAAACCACCAAGCGCCGCTCAGCAAACTTTCGCTTGCTGTCTGGTTCGCTGGATTCTGGACGATGGTTGCCGCTAGGCCGGCGTGCATGGCAGAAGAGCAGTCGGCTATGGCTACCGTGTTTACACCGCGACCGTCAGTTCGACCTGAGTTGGGTCACGAAATCGGGATTTTGAGGTCGGAGTTGCGGTGACTAGGTGTTTCAGTTTGGCGCGGGGGCTGTTTTAGGCACTAGCCGGGCCGTATGATCGGCGCATGGTTTGGATTCGGCGGGTCCGCACGACGTCTGGCGGGACGGCGG
>WRGV01000059.1 GCA_009787035.1 Propionibacteriaceae bacterium
GAGCGCCCGCTTGACGAGCAGGCGCTGCCACCAGGGCATCGCCATGTCGGTGACCCTGCGGCCGTCGCGCAGCTGGACGACCGCGTCGAGCAGCACGTGCATGTCGCATATCGATGGCGGCTGGTATCTAGGCCGGGTTCGACGGTGACGGTCGTGCCGTCCTGGCGTCGGGAGATGGCACACCACTCAGTCGCGACGCACTTGAGCCTGATCGCTCTTGGGGGTTGCCGCTGCGGCGACGAGCGCCATGAGACAGGTGACCGCTAGTGGTGTGATGACGATCGGGGTAAGCATGCCGCCGTCGATGGGAAGAGTTGCGTCATCGACATGCTGGAACCCGATCGCTGCAAGACATGCGAGCACCATGGCAACCACCGCGAGGGGAAGGACAGCCATTGCCGCCTCCCAGGCCCGCACGGCGGCCAGGCGACCCCGGGAGACGCCGACTGCCAGGAGAGCAGCATCCGAATCACTTCGCCTTGCCTGCAGGCTCAGCATGGCGGTCCCGACAGCAAGCGCGTCCAGGACGATCGCGATGACAAGACTGAGCGAGACGGCCTGAAGCACCAGGCGAATCGTCTCGTCCAGGTTCTGGCTTAGGACTATGAATGATGGGAACTGTTCCTTGCTCTGCCAGCCGGCGGCTGCGATGGCCGCGATCGCAGAGGCATCAGTCCAGTTCACAGCGGCTTGGACCTCATCAGTTGCGGTAATCTGACTGGAGTCGACCCGCCTGGACTGGGCAGGCGTCTGGTATGGGTTGGACGGATCAAAGAGCGGCTGGTCGGTGGCGGCCACCCAAAGGAGGCTTCGGGACTGGAAGATTCGCTGGACTGCGTCGTCGAATACCTCAGGCTGATTCCAGACAATGCGTGGTGGAAGGTCCACGACAACGCCAGTGGAACTCGGCTTGATTTGAAGTCTTCCTGCCATGGCGGACGTCATTCCGGACGCCATGCCTAAGCCCAGGATCCCAACTGCCAGTCCCAGCGCCATCCAGCGTGTTGCGGCAGCGTTGTGAGTCAGTCTGGCGACGCCTAGACGTATGGGCAGAGAAGCCCCTGCTACAAGGAAACGCAGAGATCTGACTATCAGGGGTTGCGCGGTGGCCACTCCTATGACTGCGAGCGCAACACTGGCCAAGAGAAGGTACGTTGCTGTTCCAGACATTGCAGCCGACTGTTGCGAGCCCATCTGCAGGCTCGTGGCAAGTGTGTAAAGTACGAGCCCGGCACTGAAGAGGAGTGGAAGCAGTCGCCACCGGCTGACGTTGGCCTGGTCGCCTGTTCTTCTGCGTATCGCCCATGGATTGCTCATGGTATGAGAGGCCCCGAGTACTGTGGTCAGCAGCACGATGCCTGCAGTCACGCCAAGTCTCATTGGCCAAGGCACGAGCGCCACCGTTGCCCAGTGGCTCACCCCAAACGTTTGGTGAAGCGATAACAGCCAGCCGACGGGCCATAATGCGCCAATGCCGACGACCGCTCCGATCGACGCCCAGATGAGACTGATCCAAGCACCGACCCACGCAAAGGTGCGCGGTCGCATTCCGATGAGAATGCACGCTGCGAGACGGCGCTCTCTGATGCTTCCGATGAGTTGTGCGGCAGCGAGGAGCGCGACTATGGCACCGGCCCCGATCACTGCGCAACTGATCACCGTCACGACTCGCGCTTGCATCGGATCGGCATCCCATGCGCTGTTCTCTTCGCCGAACCCTGCGGCAGGGAAACAGGGGCTTGTCGCGACGGTCGCGTCATCAACACCCACGTATGCGAGTAGATCGTCGGGGCCGATGAGTGCCTCCCGCCCAATGGTTCCAACAACTACACCCGGAACCATCGTCTTGAGTAGCGGATCTCCACCCGAGAGCAGCACCGACAGTCTGGGAGATATCCAGGCTGTTCCAGCATCTGGCCACGCTGCGCCCGGGGGTGGCGCTGAGCGAAGGGTGTTGCTGCCGAGTCGGATCACTTCTAGAGAGCCATACTGCGTATTCTGCCATATCGGGCACGCCATGGAACCAATACCGCCCTGGCTGCCGACCGGCATGCGTGCCGACACCGCGCTGTTGTGGTGCTCGATCTCGCCGAGAACACCAAGGCCCAGACATATGGCGACGATGGCGAGAGCAGTAGTCAGTGTGGCGACAGCCTGCGCGATCCACTCAAACCGCGAACGGGGTCGCACCATTCGTACGGCGAGTTCAAGAGCTGCTCGTCCAGCCGTGTATGACGTCATTGCAAGCGTCCGTCTAGCATGGATGCCCGTCTAGCGCACGCGGCCGCGACATGAACATCGTGTGTTGCAACCAGGAGGGCTGCCCCTCGCTCCCGGCAGAGGGCTGTCAATAGTGCTAGGACAACATGAGAGTTCTCCTGGTCGAGTGCGCCGGTCGGCTCGTCTGCCAGAACCAGGCGAGGCTCGTGTACGAGGGCTCTAGCGATGGCGCAGCGTTGGGCCTGGCCTCCGCTCACGGCTCCGGGTTTAGAACCGGCCACGTCATCCAAACCGACTCGTGTCAGTAGTGCAGCTGCACTCGCCAAGGCGGATCGTCGGCTTGCGCCAGACAATTCGGCAACCAAAGCGACATTGTCAAGCAGGCTCAACTCGGCGACAAGCTCGCCGAACTGGAAAACTAGTCCAATGCTAACCCTGCGAATATCGGCGCGTCTATCAGCCGTTACTTTAGACAGTTCTTGAGAGTTGACCTTGATGGATCCATCGGAGAATCCAAGGATCCCTGCGCACAGGAGCAGGAGCGTGGATTTCCCACAACCGCTTGGACCCATCAAGGCCACCGATTCTCCTGCGGCAACGTCAAGAGCGACTTGGCGCACAGCCCATGGAGCATCCGGATAGTACCTGTAGGAAACGTTAGCAACGCTCAGTATCGACGGTCCGGATACGCGACTGGAAGACTCGTCAGATGATATGGGCTCCGCTCGCCTGGGAGTCGCGCCAGGCGAGGGGTCCATGTCTGTGTCCATGCGTCTGTGGCCCAGAGCAGTCATGTCAAGCCAGTCTCAGTACAGCGGATTGGTCCAGGATGCGGTTGAGCAAGTGTCGAAGAGCGGTTTGCCTTCACAAGTCTCGGTGTACGCATATCGCGTGATGATCAGATCGAAATCGAACCAGACGAGATCTGGGATCAGAGCAGATGTGTTCTTGACCGAATACTGGGTTCCCCAACTCAGGTTGTTCACGCGAACGCGGAACTTGGCGTTGTTAACGTCGCCAGCCACGGTATCGTACAGCGTCCCCTTGATGTGGAAGCCTCCGCGATTGTCGTTCCTGCTGTACCACTGGTAGTTGTAGGAAGCCTTCGCGGTTCCACCTGTTTGGTTGTACGATGTCCAAGCCGTTGAGCTGGCATGCGCCAGCGGCGCTTGGAAGCTGAGTATCACAACCCCGATGAGGGCCAGAAGAGCCGCTCGTACTGGGACTCGAAGGTGTGTCATGGTGTCTCCTTCTGGTGTTTTCCGGCAAGCAACACAGCCTGCGTTCGGTTTCCGAAGGGGGGGGGCGCTCCCTTGAAGAGCTGATAACTCATCATAACTATGATGACGCGGGAGGTGCGCTGTTGTCAAGCAAAAAAGAAGACCAACACGTCAGATGACGCCGTGCTCGGCGAGCAGCTTGGGCAGCACGGTGCCTGAGGCGGCCTTGAGCGCCCGCTTGACGAGCAGGCGCTGCCACCAGGGCATCGCCATGTCGGTGACCCTGCGGCCGTCGCGCAGCTGGACGACCGCGTCGAGCAGCACGCGCACGTCGTAGACCGAGCCGAACACCTCGGGCACGCCGCGGTCGACGCGGCACAGCGTGTACACGGCCTCCATGGCCGAGCGCACCGAGTATTCGGTGGTGAACACGGTGTCGCGCGGGATCTCGGTGAACTGGCCGAGGAACGCGAAGTTGGTGCTCCCCGGAGGCACCACGCCCGGCCGGTCGCCCAGACGGCGGGGCATGAAGTACGAGGTGACGTACGGCATCATGCACGGCACGCAGCGCGTGCCGGTCGCGGCGAGCTCGTCGATCTGGTCGGTCGGCACGCCGAGGTGGAACAGCCACTCGCGGGCGATCTCGTCGCCGGTGCACTGCGCCATCGGCGTGCGGACGTAGTCGCCGGGCACGTCGGCATGCAGGCCGTAGATCCACACGGCCACCTGGCCGTCCGGCTGCGTGCGGAAGTGCGGCTGGCGGTTGACCGTGAAGCTCATCAGCCACGACGAGTCGCGCACCGTGACGATGCCGCCGGTGACGACCTTGCCCGACAGCGGGTCGCGCCCGGTGATGGCGCGCAGGTACGGCAGCACGCGCTCGTCCAGCGTCGTCAGCGTGGCCGACTCCCAGCGGCTGGCGGCGATGTCCGAGCAGAACACGTCCGGACGCCCGAAGTCGTCCGGATCCTGCGCGGCGATCGCGCGCCACAGCTGCCAGCTGGGCCCCTGGCCGTCCTCGACCACGACCTGCGGCGCGTGCTCCTTGTCGCCCAGCGCCGAGCCGTCCACGTTGCTGCCGTTGGTGACGAACACCAGGTCGTCGGCGCACAGGTCGATCGCCTGCTCGCGTCCGTCGATCGCGCAGACCAGCCGCCGGGCGGTCTTGCGCCCCAGGCCGATGTCGAAGCGCACGTCCGTCACGGTGACGCCGAACCGGAAGTCGACGCCGTGGCCGCGCAGGTACGCCACCAGTGGCTCGATCAGCGACTCGTACTGGTTGTACTTGGTGAACTTGAGCGCGCTCAGGTCGGGCAGTCCCTGGATGTGGTGGATGAACCGCTGCAGGTAGCGCCGCATCTCGGCGGCGCTGTGCCACTCCTGGAACGCGAACATCGTGCGCCAGTACAGCCAGAAGTTCGAGTCGAGCACCTCATCCGACAGCACGTCGGCGATGGTCTTGGTGCCGAGGTCGGCCTCGGGGGTGAAGAACAGCGTCATGATCTGGCGGCAGGCCGCATCCGACAGGCCGAAGCCGCGGGTGCCGCCGTCGTGGCCGCGGTCGCGGATCGTGCGCATGAGGGACGAGTTGGGGTCGGTCTTGTTGAGCCGGTAGAACTCGTCGAGCACCGACAGCCCGGGCGCGTCCAGCGACGGCACCGACCGGAACAGGTCCCACAGGCACTCGAAGTGGTCTTCCATCTCGCGTCCCCCGCGGATGACCAGGCCCAGCCCCGGCACGTCCAGGCCGTCGCAGGCCCCGCCGGGCAGCGCGTCGGCCTCCAGCACGTGGATGCGTTCGCCCGGCATGCCGGCGTCGCGCACCAGGAAGGCGGCCGCCGCCAGCGCGGCCAGTCCCGAGCCGACGATGTAGGCGTCGCCCGCCGGGGTGGCCGCCGCGGCCGGGGTGGCGAAGGCTTCGTAGTTTCCGTTGCTGTGGTACATGATCCGCTCCTCGATGTCAGTTCTGGTCGAGGACGGCCGCCAGCGCGGCCAGCTCGTCGTCGTTCAGGGGCGACGGGACGGGNCGGGTCTGGATGCAGTGCTCGACGACGTCGGCCAGCGCCTGGGTGTACGCCTGGCACAGGCCGGCGATCTCGTCGGCCAGCCCGGCCTCGAACGTGAGGGTGAGCTGCAGCTGTCCGTGCAGGATGCCGCCGTCGATGATGACCGGGTTGGGTCGCCGGTTCGTGTCGGCGATCATGGCGCCGGTCGGCCAGTCCGACCAGCGTACCGATTCGTCCCCGGCGCTCTGAATGGCGCTGTCCTGGTCGCCCAGGTAGTTGAACGCGAAGCGGGCGCGCGGCGGATGCGCCCCGAAGGCGCCCCGGGCCGCGAGCAGGCCGTAGCCGACACCGGCCTGGGGCACGGCGCGCAGCGTGTCCCGGACGAGGCGGATCGTCGCGCCTACGTCCTCGGTGGCCTCGAACACCGCCGGGAAGGTGCACGTGAACCAGCCCACCGTGCGGTCGACGTTGAGGTGGTGCGGCCCGCCCGCGCGGCCCTGGCTCTCGATCTCGACACAGACCGTCCGACATCCCGTCTGGCGGTATCGGGCCAGCGCGAACGCGCTCAGCAGCAGCTCGTCGATGCGGGTGTCGTACGCCCGTCCCGCGTCGTACACCAGCTGCTCAACCAGCGCGGCCCCGATGCGGACCTGCTGGCGTCGAAATGGCGGATCGCCCGGGCACACGCCGGGTTCGGCGGCGCCCACACGGTCGAGCACCCCCTGCCAGTAGGGCGCCTCGGCACCGGCCGGGCCGTCGCCGTACGACGCCAGCGCGGTCACCCAGTCGCGGAACGACGCGGTGCGCACCGGCACGGCGAGCACGCCTGCGGCCAGGCGCCGGTAGGCCACGAGAAGATCCTCGGCCACCACGCCCCACGACAGCGCGTCGACGACCAGGTGGTGTGCCACGAGCAGCAGGCGATCGCCGTCGTCGGCGTGGGAGAGCACCGCCCGCACCAGCGGGCCGGTCTCCAGATCGAAACCGGCCTGCACGGCGTCGCCGTGCCGCTCCACCTGCGCCAGGTCGACGGCCCGGCCGCGCAGGTCGACGACATCGAGCGGGAAGCGAGCCCGGTCGGGCGGGGCCACGACCTGGCGTCCACCGGGGTAGGCGGCGCGCAGCATGTCGTGCGCGCGGGCCACCAGCACCAGCGCGTCGCGCAGGCAGCCCTCGTCCAGCCGCGTGCCCACCTGCAGCGTGATGGCCTGGTTGAAGTGTTCGGGGTGCGGATGTCCCAGCGCGAAGAACGCGCGCTGCACCGGTGTGAGCGGCACCTCGCCCTCGACCGGCGGCTCGTCGCCGTCCGTGCCCCGGGCCGGGCGCAGCGCGGCGGCGACCGCGGCGACGGTCTGGCCCTCCATGATGTCCTGGGCCGCGATGGCGTAGCCGGCGTCGCGGAACCGCGACACCATACGGATCACCTTGATGGAGTCACCGCCCAGCGCGAAGAAGCTGTCGTTCAGGCCGATATCGGGCAGGCCGAGCACGTCCGCGAAGATGCTCGCGACCAGCCGCTGCGTCGGCGTGCGCGGGCTGGCGGGCTCCTGGGGCGACGCCGACGGCGCGGGCAGCGCCCGGATGTCGGGCTTGCCGGACGTGGTCAGCGGCAGCTGGTCGAGCACGACGAACTGGGCCGGCACCATGTAGTCGGGCAGGAAGGCGGCCAGCCCGGCGCGCAGCTCGGCCAGGTCGAGGTCGGGCTGCGCGCCGAGATAGCCGACGAGCTCGCCGTCGCGCGCCACGACGGCGGCCTGGCGCACGCCCGGCTGGCGCAGCAGCGCCGCCGTGATCTCGCCCAGCTCGATGCGGAAGCCGCGGATCTTCACCTGGTCGTCGTCGCGGCCGAGGTAGACGAGGTTGCCGTCGGGCTGCCAGTAGCCGTAGTCGCCGGTGCGGTACATGCGCCCGCCGCCGATCGGATCCTGGACGAACGTCGCCGCGGTCAGGCCCGGACGGTTCAGGTAGCCGCGGCCCACCCCCGCCCCGGCGATGCAGATCTCGCCGGGGATCTCGACCGGGCAGGCGACCAGGCCGTTCATGACGTACACCGGGACGCCCGGCAGCGGACGTCCGATGGGGATGCGGTCGGGGATCGGCGTGCCTGGCTCGTGGCGCCACACGGTCGCGCAGATGCTCGTCTCGGTCGGGCCGTAGGCGTTCGCGTAGGCCTGGTTGCCGGTCTCGCCCAGGCGCACGGTCTCGGGGTCGGCGGCGCTGCCGCCGGTCATGAACAGCCGCAGCCCGCACGGGGGCAGCGCCGGCACCAGCTGCGGCGGCACCAGCGCGATGGTGCAGGCCGCCACGGTGGCGGCCAACAGGTCGGGGTCGCTGACGGCGTCCTCGGGCAGGATGCGCAGCGTCGCGCCGGTGGTCAGCGCCAGCGTGTGCTCCCAGACGCAGGCGTCGAACGCGTGGCTGGCGAACTGCAAGATGGTGTCGGCCGGTCCGATGCCGAGATCGCTGCTGACGTAGCGCTGCAGGTTGACCAGGCCGGCGTGTCCCAGCAGCGCGCCCTTCGGGGTGCCCGTGGTGCCCGAGGTGTAGATGCAGTACGCGGCGCCCTCCGGGCTGGGCAGGTCGGCCAGGCGTCCGGATGTCTGCGCCGCCACGTCCACGACCGGCAGCCCCGGGTCGAAGCTCAGCTGGGCGTCGGCCACGCAGATGGCGCGCGCCCCCGAGTCGTCCAGCATGAACGCGCAGCGTTCGGCAGGCGTCTTCGCATCGATCGGCAGGAACGCGGCCCCGGCCTTCATGATGCCCAGCGCCGCGACGGTGAAGCCGAAGCCCCGTCCGGCGTACACCGCGACGATCGCGCCCGGGCCGATGCCCAGCGCGTGCACCGCCGCCGCGACCGCGTCCGCGCGGGCCTGCAGCTGACCGTAGGTCAGCCGTCGCGCGCCGAACACGAGCGCGGGATGGTCCGGGCGGCGCGCGGCCTGCGCCTCGAACAGCGAGGTGACGCTCTCCCCGGCGATGACCGGTGCTGGTGGGGTGAAGCCGAGCGGATCGGGCTCGTCCGGGCCCTGGAACGCCAGCCTGCCCAGC
>WRGV01000060.1 GCA_009787035.1 Propionibacteriaceae bacterium
GTAGGCGAGGGCGAGGTTGTTGCGGGAGCTGAGTGTGTCGGGGTGGTCGGGTCCGAGGGTGCGTTCCTGGTCGGTGAGGACCTGCTCGTGCAGGGTGATCGCTTCGCCGAGGCGGCCCGCCTGCTGATAGGCGACGGCGAGGTTGTTGCGGGAGCTGAGTGTGTTGGGGTGGTCGGGTCCGAGGGTGCGTTCCTGCTGCGCTACGAGCGACTGGTAGTAGCGGATGGCGTCTTCCGGTCGANCGAAGGNGTCGGCATCGNGTGAAGACTGGTCGCTCAGACTTGCATTCAGGTAGGCAAATGCCCGCGAGCCGGGTGTGGCCTGAGCGAGGCTGTCGCGCAGCTCATCGGGGTCGTACCAGCCGCGCAGCAGGTCGACGATCAGCTGGAGCAGCTCGCCGTTGCTGGCGCGCCACTGGAAGTGGTGGCGCAGCATGGGCTCGCGCAGGCTGTAGTACGTGCCGCGGCGGTCGCCCTTGGTCAGCCGCTCGGCGCGCACCCAGCGGGCCTGCTGCAGGCGTCCGAGCGCCTTGCTGGCGGTCTGGGGTGTCATTCCGGTCGCCGCGGCGATCTCGGTGGCGGTGTGCGCGGCCTGCGGGCCTTCGGCCAGCTGCTTGACGATGGCCTGCTGGTTGCCCGGCAGATCCCAGAGCAGCGACTGATAGTACGGCGTGAGCTGATCGATCAAGGCCTCGACGGCGGGAATCAGCTCGTCGAGCGACTCGCGATTGAGGCAATCGGACAGCAACATCCAGATTCTTGGCGAACCGCCGGTGAGGGCGGCCAACGCTTCCACGCGCGCCTTGCCCCTGTCAGTGTCCAGGGCAGCAACCAGATCGCGGTCTCCACGGGCCAGCGCGAGCCGGCGCAGCAGCTCCCGTCCGTCGTCGGCGCTCAGACCCTCGACCGCCATCTCGATCATGCCTCCGAACCAGGGGGCGGCATGTTCGCGCACCGCGGGGAACAGTGCCGGCGTCGCAGCCAGAATGAGAATTCGTCCGGACGTCTCACACCATGAGCGCAGATTCTTCTGCCCACCGATGTCGATTGCAGTGAAAACCCTGTCCAGGTTCTCGATGACGAAGACGAGCGTGCGATCACCTGCCGCGTCCAGAAGTGCATTCTCCAAAGCGGTGGGGTTTCGCTCGGCGCCGATGTCCGCGTTAAGTCCACGCGCCAACTCGCGCAAGAGCTCGGTGTAGCTGGTGATGCCGACGGCGTCTTCGGGGATTCGGGTGATCGCAAGGTGGTTAGCGGCGGAATCATCCCGTTGGAAACGATGCAGCGCAACCTGGATCAGGTGTGTCTTGCCCGAGCCACGCGGGCCGATGAGCAGCGTGTGCGGGCGAGCCTTGGTTGTTGCTGCAGTGTGGAGACGCTCAGCCAAGATGGTGAGCGACTGGTCTCGGCCGACGGTGCGCCGGTCGAGGTCTTCGGCTTCCTCTTGGGTGGGGGTGAAGGGACGCAGGCTCATGACAGCCACCGAATCCGGCGCCAGATCCGGCGCAACAGTGGGGACGAGAAGCGGACCGCATTGCGTTCGCGGATCAGGTAATGGTCCTTGACCAGGTCATCGAGGAGTGCGATGAGTTGATCGCGGGACCCGGCCAGATCGGAATAGTCTGTCTTCATGCGAGTGCTGATGGTATTGACATCGACGGTCATCTGATCATCGAACTCGGAGACGAAGTCGAGGATCGCGCGCGCACGGGGGGCATCGGCACCGTAATAGTCAGGCATGCGTGTGTCGTAGTGGTCGATTTCCCAGAGTCGGTGGGCCAGGCAGTACTCGACGAGTTCGGGGACATTCAGATCGGGATGCGAGCGCCACTCGTTGACGACGTGCTGGATGTAGTAGGGGATGCCACTTGTCTGCTGGACGATGTCGTCGACGAGTTGGGGTGTCGGCGAGATGCGGATGCTCAGCAACAGTCGGGCTGCCAAGACGGCAGCATCGGGCTCGGCGAGCGGCCCGACGTTGACGGTGGTTAGACCGCTCAGCGGCGTCATGTCCTTGATGGCGTGATGGATGCCGATGGAGCCGGAGATCACCAGCGGTTGGGCGCCCGATTCGCGGCGGGCGCGCAGGCCGCTGAGAAACTCCGTGGCATCATGCGGGCCGAGGTGCTTGCACAGGTCGGTGATCTCGTCGATGATCAGCACGACAGGGCCGGTGCGTGGGCTTCGCAAGAGATCGAGCACGTCCAAGGCCTCGGGCGCGCCGGACGCTGCCTTGGTTGCTTCCCCGGTGACGGCCAGCTTGACAATGCCTAGGTTGAGGGTGGCTTCTCCCTTGACGCTCTTTGCCCAGTAGGACATCTCCTCGCTGACGGCCCGGTTCTCGCGCAGGGCGCTGAGCAACCGACCGGCAAATACGGTCATGTCGCTGGTTTCTGCGCTGACATAGATTGCGGTCACTGTGCTTTCCAGGTCGGCCTGCAGTCGCCGGAGCAGCCACGTCTTGCCCATGCGGCGTTCGCCCGTCACGTGTGCGCCGCCGCGATGGACGGCCTCCTGCAGCTGGGCCAGCTCCNGTTCGCGGCCGACCATGTCGCGCACGATGTCACCTGGCGGACCAGGGTTGGGGGTCAAGGGGGTCAGGTCTGAGGGGATCTGGGACGGCCAATCCGGATCGTCGATGTCTGGCATGCTCCAAGTCTACGTCAGCTCTGACGTACGTCAAGGCTGACGTACGTCAGCGACGGCGTACGTTGGTTCTGACGCACGGGGCGCCGAGTACGCGCAGGGCTGACACGGTGCCGAGATCGAACGGATCGGCTGGGTGGGCGTTCGGGGCGGCGATAGACTGAGATGCTGCACCATGAGGTCGGGTGTTGCCCTCGTGGCATGGCCGACCGGTGCAGCGCCCTACGAAACATGTTCGTCCATCCCAAGCTCATGAAGGCCCGTGATGACACCACTGCCACGTGATATCGCCGATCTGCCCAATCTCGCAACCACTACCGGCCGCGCGGGCCCCGTCCGCAGCAAGCGGCCCGTCTACGTCGACTTCCTGCCGCCGTGCAACGATGCCTGCCCCGCGGGCGAGAACTGCCAGGAATGGCTGCGGCTCGCCAAGACGGGCGACCCGCACGCCGCGTGGCGCCAGATCGTGCGCGACAACCCGATGCCGGCCATCCACGGCCGCGTCTGCTACCACCCGTGCGAGACCGCCTGCAACCGCGGCGACCTCGACGCGCCGATCTCGATCCACGCCGTCGAGCGCTATCTCGGCGACCTGGCGATCAAGGAAGGCTGGAAGTTCGACAAGCCGCGCTACAACACCGGATACAAGGTGCTGGTCGTCGGCGCCGGCCCCGCCGGCCTGAGCTGCGCCTACCACCTGGCCCGGCTGGGCCACGAGGTCACCATCCGCGACGCGGGCCAGAAGCCCGGCGGCATGATGCGCTACGGCATCCCGGAGTACCGGCTGCCGCGCGACGTCGTCGACGCCGAGATCGCTCGCATCGAAGAGATGGGCGTGCGCATCGAGACGAGCTCGCGCATCGACGACCTGCTGGCCGCGCAGCGCGCCGGCGGTTTCGATGCCGTGTTCATCGCCGTGGGCGCCGGGCGTAGCCGCCACATCGACATCCCGTCGATCGACGCCGGCCGCATGATCGACGCCGTCGACTTCCTGCGCGACGCCACCAGCGGCGGCCCGGCTCCGGTCGTCGGCCGCCGTGTCGCCATCTATGGCGCGGGCAACACCGCCATGGACGCCGCCCGCACCGCCCGCCGCCTGGGCGCCGAAGAGGCCGTCATCGTCTACCGTCGCACGCAGGAGCAGATGCCCGCGCACGAAGAGGAGCTGGACGAGGCGGTCGCCGAGGGCGTCAAGACCAACTGGCTGCGCACGATCACGGCCGGTGAGGGCGAAGACTTCCAGGTCGAGATCATGGAGCTGGACGAGAACGGCCGCGCGGTCGGCACGGGCAAGTTCGAGAAACTGCAGGCCGACTCGCTGATCCTGGCCGTCGGCCAGGATGCCGAGACCGACTTCCTGCGCAAGATCCCCGGCCTGCGCTTCGAGCACGACGTCGTCGATGTCGATCCGACCACGATGATGACGGACGTGCCGGGCATCTTCGCCGGCGGCGACGCGGCTCCGTCCGCCCGCACGGTGACGATCTCGGTCGGCCACGGCAAGCGCGCCGCCCGCCAGATCGACCTGTGGCTCAACCGCCAGCGCGAGGACCAGCCCGAGCGCCACCCGATCGTCCACTTCGACGACCTCAACCTGTGGTACTTCGGCAACAACCCGCGCCGCCAGCAGTCCGAGCTGGACGTCGAGCAGCGCTTCGAGGGGTTCGAGGAGGTCGTCCGCGGCCTGGAGCCCGAGCAGGCGGTCTACGAGGCTTGCCGCTGCCTGAGCTGCGGCAACTGCATCGAGTGCGACGGCTGCCTGGGCAGCTGCCCCGAGGACGCCGTCATCAAGCTCGGCCCCGGCAAGCGCTACCGCTATGACTACGACAAATGCACGGGCTGTCAGACCTGTGCCGACCAGTGCCCGGTACACGCCATTGTGATGGTCGCCGAGTGAGCCAAAGGGAGACGATTGCCATGACTGAAGCGACCATCCAATTCCCCACCACGGTGGGTGCCTACAGCGCCGAGAACACCGGCGAGGTACGAGTCGAGGACGCGGCGGACGCGTCCAAGAAATCCGCAGCGGAGCAAGCCGGCCTGACCCATGCGCCCGAGCGCATGATCTGCGACGGCAACGAGGCATGCGCCGACGTGGCGTTCCGCCTCAACGAGCTGTGCTCGATCTACCCGATCACGCCGAGCAGCCCGATGGCCGAGTTCGCCGACGAGTGGTCGGCGCACGATCGGCGCAACATCTGGGGCGAGGTGCCCTCGGTCATCGAGATGCAGTCGGAGGCCGGCGCGGCCGGCGCGCTGCACGGCGCGCTGCAGTCGGGCGCGCTGTCGACGACGTTCACGGCCTCGCAAGGCCTGTTGTTGATGATCCCGAACATGTACAAGATCGCCGGCGAGCTGACCAGCACGGTCATCCACGTGGCGGCGCGGTCGCTGGCCGCGCAGGGCTTGTCGATCTTCGGCGACCACCAAGACGTCATGGCCGTGCGCGCCACGGGCTTCGCGCTGCTCAACAGCACCGACGTGCAGGAATGCCACGACATGGCGGCCATCACGCAGGCGGCGACGCTGCGCGCGCGGGTGCCGTTCGTGCACTTCTTCGACGGTTTCCGCACGAGCCACGAGCTCAACACCATGCTGCGCCTGACCAGCGAGCAGCTGCGCACGTTGGTTCCGGACGAGTTGGTGCGCGCGCATCGCGCTCGTGCCCTCAGCCCGGCGCACCCGTTCATCCGCGGCACGGCACAGAACCCGGACGTCTACTTCCAGGGCCGCGAGTCGTCCAACACCTACTATCTGGAGACTCCGCAGATCGTCGAGCAGATCATGGAGCAGTTCGCGGAGCTGACCGGGCGGCACTACGGCCTGGCGCAGTACCACGGTGCGCCCGACGCCGACCGCGTGGTCGTCGTGATGGGGTCGGCTTGGCAGACGATGTGCCAGGCGGCCGACCACCTGAACGCCAACGGCGCGAAGGTCGGTGTGCTGCTGGTGCGCCTGTTCCGTCCGTTCCCGGCGAAGGCGGTGCTGGACGTGCTGCCCAAGACGGTGCGTAAGGTGGCCGTGCTCGACCGCACCAAGGAGCCGGGCAGCAACGGCGAGCCGCTGTTCCTCGACCTGACTGCGACGCTGTCCGAGGCGTACACCCGCGGCGAGCGCGACTCGATGCCGATCGTCATCGGTGGGCGTTATGGCTTGTCGTCCAAGGAATTCACGCCCGGTATGGCCGTGGGTGTCTACGACGAGCTGGCCCTGGACGCGCCGCGTCCGCGCTTCACCGTGGGCATCGACGACGACGTGACGCTGCTGAGCCTGCCGTACGACCGCGAGCTCGACCTGGAGGATCCGGCGATCAAGCGGGCCATCTTCTACGGCATGGGCTCCGACGGCACCGTGGGTGCGAACAAGAACACGATCAAGATCCTGGGTGCCGACCCGGCGCGCTACGCGCAGGGCTACTTCGTGTACGACTCGAAGAAGTCCGGCTCGCGCACGGTCAGCCACCTGCGGTTCGGGCCGAATCCGATCAAGGCGCCGTACCTGGTACACCAGGCCGGGTTCATCGGCGTGCACCACTGGGGCATCCTGGAGCGGGTCGACGTGCTGGAGCATGCCGTCAAGGGCACCGTGCTGCTGCTGAATTCGCCGTATCCGGCCGACGAGGTGTGGGATCGCCTGCCGCGCCCGGTGCAGGACGGCATCATCCGGCTCGGCCTGAGCGTCTACACGATCGACGCCGGCGAGGTGGCCCGCGAGGCCGGCCTCGGCGGACGGACGAACACCGTGCTGCAGACCTGCTACTTCTTCATCAGCGGCGTGCTGCCGCCGGACGAGGCGATCGAGGCCATCAAGAAGTCGATCACCAAGACGTACTCGAAGAAGTCGATGGACATCGTGGCCCGCAACCACGCGGCCGTCGATGCGGCGGTGGCGCACCTGCACAAGGTCGTCATCCCCGATCACGCGAGCAGCGAGCACGGCTTCCTGCCCGCGGTGCAGGGTGACGACGCGTCCGCCTTCGTGCGCGACGTGCTCGCTCCGATGATGGTGGACAAGGGCGACGAGCTGCCGGTCAGCGCCGTCCCGGTCGATGGCACGTACCCCAGCGGCACGACCCGCTTCGAGAAGCGCAACATCTCGGAGTTCATCGCCGTGTGGGATCCGCAGGCCTGCATCCAGTGCGGCAACTGCGCGTTCGTGTGCCCGCATGCGGTCATCCGCGCGAAGTACTACCAGCCGGGCGACCTGGAGGGCATGGACACGCCGGACGCCTGGCAGTCCGCGCCGCTCAACGGCGCCGGCCTGCCGGACACGCGGTTCACGCTGCAGGTGTACGCCGAGGATTGCACGGGCTGCGGCCTGTGCTACGAGGCCTGCCCGGTGCGTGTGCCGGAGCAGCCCAGCCGCCGCGCGATCAACGTGCAGCAGGTGCTGGAGCGCGACGAAGAGCGCGCCAACGTGGACTTCTTCGAGAAGCTGCCGTACAACGACCGCTCGCGCCTCGACTTCGGGACGGTGCGCGGTGCGCAGTTCCTGCAGCCGCTGTTCGAGTTCTCCGGGGCGTGCTCGGGGTGCGGCGAGACGCCGTACGTCAAGCTGCTGACCCAGCTGTTCGGTCCGCGTGCGCAGGTCGCCAACGCGACCGGCTGCTCGTCCATCTACGGCGGCAACCTGCCGACCACGCCATGGGCGTCCAACAAGGACGGACGTGGCCCGGCCTGGAGCAACTCGCTGTTCGAGGACAACGCCGAGTTCGGCCTGGGCATGCGCCTGGCGTCCGACCTGCACACCGATCTGGCCCGCATCCGGCTGGAGCAGCTGCGCGCGCAGCTGGGCGACGACGATTTGGTCGACGGCCTGCTCAACGCCCCGCAGCAGACCGAGTCGGAGCTGGCCGCGCAGTCGGCCAGGGTCGACGCGCTGTTGGCGCGGCTGGAGGGCATCGATTCGGCGCAGGCGCGCAGCCTGGCCTCGGTGGCCGATCACCTGCTGCGTCGTTCGGTGTGGATCGTCGGCGGCGACGGCTGGGCCTACGACATCGGTTCGGGCGGCCTGGACCACGTGCTCGGTTCCGGGCGCGATGTCAACGTGCTCGTGCTCGACACCGAGACGTACTCGAACACGGGTGGCCAGTCGAGCAAGTCGACGCCGCTGGGCGCCGTGGCGAAGTTCGCGACGGCCGGCAAGACCACGCCGAAGAAGGATCTGGCTCAGCAGGCGATCGCGTATGGCAACGTGTACGTGGCGCGTGTGGCGATGGGTGCTGACCCGCAGCAGACGCTGACGGCGTTCCGTGAGGCGGAGGCGTACGACGGGCCGAGCCTGATCATCGCGTACTCGCACTGCATCAACCACGGCATCCCGATGCGCGACGGCCTGTCGCAGCAGTACAAGGCGGTGGCCTCGGGCTACTGGCCGCTGCTGCGGTTCAACCCGGTGCGCCGGGCCGAGGGCCTGAACCCGTTCCTGCTGGACAGCCCGCGTCCGCGCCTGACCATGGAGGCGTACCGCAGCGATGAGCTGCGGTTCCGCATGCTGGCCAGCTCGGATCCGACCGAGGCCGCACGGCTGCTGGAGTTGGCGCAGGCCGACATCAACCGCCGCTGGGACGACTACGAGGATCTGGCGAACCGTCCGGCGGAGGCCTTCGCGGCGGACGCCCGGCGAGCCCGCGACCTGCGCGGCGAGCCGCTGGTTCAGGAGG
>WRGV01000061.1 GCA_009787035.1 Propionibacteriaceae bacterium
CGCCTGGGCCTCGGACTCCATGCCGAACGCGACATCCTGCAGATCCTTCGCGGCCTGGCGCAGCGCCGGCCCGTGCTGGCCCATGTCCGTGCGCAGCGTCTGGAAGTAGTCATACGCAGCGTCGGCCGCCTGGCCATCCCAATTGGCCTTGCAGGAGGAGTTCGCCACATGCACCTCAACCGCCAGATCGTCGCTGAAGTCTGCCAGGTGGTTCAACGCATCCGCGATGACAAGCACGCTGTTCCAGTCGCCGAAGAAGTGATCCTCGACGCCATCGATCGCTTCCTTGGCACGCGGAATCAGCTCGATGGCCTTGAGAACCCACGAGGACGGGCTGAACAGGCTGGCAGTGTTGATGACAATCTGGTCCAAGAGGTTTGGTATCAGTTCCACCGGCTGCGGGTGGACAAGATCACTTATCGGGTCTGCCATGGTTCACGCAACCCTTCACCACTCGGTCTGATCGGCACCCGTGTCCTCACGGATGCACCGCACCCATCGCGCTCGCCTGCTGCTTATCGGTCTGGGCATAGCCGTCGGCAGTCTTGCGCACCGCCGCCGCACTGGACGCCACAACCTCCTGGATCGCCACGAGATTCTTGTCGATCTGCGGCGCCAGCTGGGCGATGTACGACTGCACCCGCCCCAGCGATGACCCGTCGTCGCCGGTGCAACCCACGTACTCCCTGCGGTAATCCAGGGCACTACCAGGCTGGCCGTCGACCTGTGACGCCAGATCAGCCAGTCTCGCGGCGAACGCGCGGATCTGATCCGTGTCGACATTGATCGTCATGGCAGCTCCTCGGAGAGCAGACTACCACCGATGCATGCGCCCGCATGGCATATCCATGCCTGGCGCAATCACCCCCTCGTCAGCCACGCCGCCAGGCAGGCCTTGACGGCATCGGCATCGTCGGGCAGATCGGTGACATGGCGGGGCGCGTCGAGCAGGCCGGCGAAGCGCTCAGGAGTAGCCGGCGGCCGACCGGTCGCCTCTTCGATGGTCGCGGCGAACTTGACGGGCAGCGCGGTCTCGTAGGCCACCACGGGCGTCCGGACGGCACCGGAGGCCATCAGCCGCTGCGCCACGCCCACGCCGTCGGCCGTGTGCGGATCGATGAGCACGCCGTGCTCGCGCCACATGCGCCCGATCGTGGCCACCCGGTCGGCGTGCGTGGAGGTGCCCGCGACGATGCCGTACGTCTCGCGCTGGGCCCGGAACCCCGGATCGTCCGACAGGTCGAAGAAACCCTGCTCGCTCAGCTGCCGGCCNAACAGGTCGGCCGTCCGGGCGCCGTCGCGGCCCACCAGATCAAAGACGAACCGTTCCAGGTTCGAGGCCTTCGAGATGTCCATCGACGGGCTCGACGTGGCCAGCGTGGCCACCGAGCTGCGCGGGCGGTAGACGCCGGTGCGGAAGAACTCCTCCAGCACGTTGTTCTCGTTGGTGGCCAAGATCAGCGCATCCACCGGCAGGCCCATGCGCGCCGCGACGTGCACCGACAAGATATCGCCGAAGTTGCCCGTGGGCACGGCGAAGCTGATCGGCCGGCCGTCGCTGACCTGCAGCCACGCCGCGAACGCGTACACCACCTGCGCCACCAGCCGCGCCACGTTGATCGAGTTGACCGCACCGATGTGCCAGCGGGCCTTGAACTCCTCGTCCAGGTTGATGGCCTTGACCAGATCCTGGCAGTCGTCGAAAACACCGTCCACGGCGATATTGAGCACGGACGGATCGTCGATCGCGTACATCTGCGCTTGCTGGAACGGGGTCATGCGGCCCTTCGGCGTCAGCATGGCGATGCGCACGCGCTCGCAGTGCAGCATCGCCTGCTCGGCGGCGCTGCCGGTGTCGCCCGACGTCGCCCCCAGCACCGTCAACCACGTGTCGCGGCGGGCCAGCTCGTCGTCGAACAGCCGACCGAGCAGCTGCATGGCCATGTCCTTGAACGCGGCCGTCGGCCCGTTGGACAGGTGCGCCAGATACAGCCCATCATCGCCGATGCGGCTCACCGGCGCGACCGCCAACGAACCGAACACCGCAGGACTGTACGCGCCGATGCACACCGCGGCCAGGTCGTCGTCGGGGATGTCGTCGATGAACAGCTGCAGCACCCGCCAGGCCAGGCCCGCATAGCCCTCGTTGCCCAGCACAGCGCGCCACCGGTGCAGCGTGGCGGCGTCCACCTGCGGGTACGTCTGGGGCACGAAGAGCCCACCATCGGCGGCCAGGCCGGTCAGCAACGTATCAGTGAACCGCGCCGGGGCCACGCCCCCGCGCGTCGAGATGTACCGCATGCGGCGAGTCTACCGGCGCCGAGTCGACACCCCACCCCATCAGTCAAGGGGTGAGTACGACAGGCCGCGAGCGGTCAGCTCGGCCTGCCCCCCGTCGGGCTCGGTGAGCACCCAGAGGCCATCAGGCAGGACGGCGGTGGTGTTCTCCCAGTGCGCGGCCCACGTGTTGTCCGCGGTGCGCACCGACCAGCCGTCGGCCAGCTCGACCACGCGGTCGGTGCCGAGCGTCAGCATGGGCTCGACGCACAGCACCATGCCCTTGCTGATGCGCGGGCCCGTCCGTGGCTTGCCCCAGTTGGGGATGTCCGGCGGCTGGTGCATCGCGGTGCCGATGCCGTGGCCGGTGTACTCGCGGACGATGCCGTAGCGCACCGGCTTGTGCGAGCGGATGCTGCGTTCGACGGCGTACGACACGTCGCCGATATGCGCACCCGGCTTGATCGCCGCGATACCCGCCCACATCGACTCGCGCGTCGCCTCCACCAGTGCGGTGGCCTCGTCGCTGGAGTGTCCGCCGACCAGGAACGTCCGCGCGGCGTCACCGTGCCATCCGTCCACGATCGCCCCGAAGTCGATCGAGACGATGTCGCCCTCGCGCAGCACGAGCGGCCCGGGGATGCCATGCACCACCATCTCGTTCACGCTGATGCACGCCACGCCCGGGTACGGCGGATAGCCGAACTCGGGGCCGTAGTTCAAGAAGTTCGACCGCGCCCCCGCCTCGGCCAGCGTTTCGCGTCCGATGGCGTCCAGGTCGCCCGTCGTGGCACCCGGCACCGCGGCCGCACCCATTGCGGCCAGGCCCTCGGCGACGACCAGGCCGGCCCGGCGCATCGCCCGGATCTGATCTGCAGTCTTGATCTGGATGCCCGTGCGCACGCTCAGCGCCCCAGCCGGGCCGTCAGCGCCGCCGCGATGCGCTCGCGCACCTCGTCCACCTCGCCGACACCGCCGACACGCACCAGCAGGTCGCGGGCCTGGAAGGCCTGGATCAGCGGTGCGGTCGAATCCTGGTAGACGTCCATGCGGTGTCGGATCGTCGCCTCGGTGTCGTCGGCGCGGCCCTCGATCTGGGCCCGCTTGAGCAGCCGGTCGATCAGCAGATCCGCGGGCACATCCAACAGCACGACCGCGTCCAGCGCCTGGCCCTGCGCACCCAGGTACGCGTCCAGCGTGGCCACCTGGGCCAGGTTGCGCGGATAGCCGTCCAGCAGCCAGCCGCCCGCGGCATCGGGCTGGCCGAGACGGTCGGCGACCACCGCATCCGTGACTTCGTCCGGCACCAGCGCCCCGGACTCCATGATGGCCTTGACCTGTTCGCCGAGCGGTGAACCCGATGCCACCGCGGCCCGGAACATGTTTCCGGTCGAGATGGCGGGAACGCCATAATGCTGTGCGATCGCGTCTGCCTGTGTACCCTTGCCGGAGCCGGGCGCTCCGATGATGAGCAGCCTCATCGTTGAACCTCCTCGCGAGGGGACGATCCCCTGCTGCACACTCTAGCCCGATCGGGCTGCGCGCCGCGCGGAAGGGCACAACCTCAGCGCAGGAAGCCCTCGTAGTGACGCTGGTGCAGCTGGCTCTCGATCTGCTTCACGGTGTCCAGGCCGACGCCCACGATGATCAGCAGGCTGGTGCCGCCGAACGGGAACTTGCCCGAGGCGCCGAGGAACACGAGCGCCAGCGTCGGAATCAGCGAGATGACCGCCAGGTACAGCGAGCCGGGGGCCGTCAGACGGCTCAGCACATAGCTCAGGTAGTTCTCGGTCGGCTGACCAGCCCGGATGCCCGGGATGAAGCCGCCGTACTTCGCCATGTTGTCGCTGACTTCCTTCGGGTTGAAGGTGATGGCGACGTAGAAGAAGCAGAAGAAGACGATCAAGACGAGGTACAGCACGTTGTACCACAGGCCGTCGCCCTTGCCCGCCAGGTTGTTGGTGATCCACGTCGCACCACGGCCCGTGGGGTTGAACAGNGCGTATAAGACCGGCAGGTACAGGATCGACGACGCGAAGATGATCGGGATGACGCCGGACTGGTTGACCTTGATCGGGATGTAGGTGGTGCTGCCACCCATGAGGCGGTTGCCCACCATGCGCTTGGCGTACTGCACCGGGATGCGGCGCTGCGCCTGCTCGACGAACACGACGCCCGCCATGACCAGCAGGCCGACGGCCAGCACGACGCAGAAGATCAGGATGCCCTTGTTGCCGACCCAGTTGAGCCGGACCTCCCACATGCCGGTCGGGAACTGCGCCACGATCTGCGTGAAGATCAGCACGCTCATGCCGTTGCCGATGCCGCGGTCGGTGATCAACTCGCCNAGCCACATGATGATGGACGTGCCNGCCGTCATCGTTAAGATCATGACGATGATCGGGAACAGGTCGGACGAGTAGACGACCTGCGTCGTCGTGTTGAACATCTTGCCGGACACGGCCAGCATGGTGAAGCTTGTGGCCTGCAGCACGGCCAGCACGATGGTCAGCCACCGGGTGTACTGCGTGATCTTCTGCTGGCCCGACGAGCCCTCCTTCTTGAGGGCGTCCAGCCGCGGGATCACGACGGTGAGCAGCTGCAAGATGATGGACGAGGTGATGTAGGGCATGATGCCCAGCGCGAAGATCGACAGCCTCAGCAGCGCNCCGCCACTGAACAGGTTGATCATCGCGTACATGCCCGCGGTGGCNTCGTTGGACGTCACCGCGCCCGCCGCGGCGGCCAGTGCCTGGTAGTTGACATTGGGGACGGGGATGGTGGCGCCGAGTCGGAAGATCACCAGGATGCCCAGGGTGAACGCGAGTTTCTTGCGCAGTTCCGGGGTGCGGAACACTTGAGCGAAGGCGGACAACATCCGGGCGCTCTCCTTAGCAGGCATAGCGGGATCATCGCCGGTTTGGCGACAACGCACCACAGCCTACCAGGCAGTTTGGCAAACCTGAATCCGATGTGACCACATCGATCGCGCGTCCCGGATCACGCGGGCGAACCGGCCGACGCGGGCACCGAGGGGCGCAGACCACGGCGGTGTTGGCGGTCGCGCGTCCATGCGATGCCGGCGCACACGCCCATCGCCACCGCCCCCACGGCCACGGCCGAGTTGCGCCAGGCCATCTGGACGGCGTCGAAGCCGAGCATCACGAGCGTGCCCCACACGGCGATGCGCACCATGCGCGCCCGCATGTCGGCCAGCGGCGCCAGCGTCACACACCACTGCACGTACCACGTGCGCAGGCTCGGCCCGGCGATCGCGGCGGCCAGATACCCGAAGCTCAGGAACGTCAGCGGCTTGCGCCGGGCCACCGTGACCGCGAGCACCGCGATGATCACGGCCCCGATGATCGTGCCGACGGTCTGGAAGTCGGTGACGAGGAAGTGGTGCGACACGGCCGGGTTGACGCGGTCGAGCACCCAGGCCAGGCCCGAGCCGAGCATCGTCGTCGGCGCGACGGTCATGTTGCGCCCGGGCACGCCGATGGAATGGATCCAGCCGTACCCCAGGCCGCTCGCCAGCGTCACCAGCGCGAACGAGCCCACGGCGACCGCGAAGCTGAGCACGGCACGCCCGGCGGTGATCAGCACGTCGCGGCGGTGCCAGGACGCCCAGGGACGCACGATCAGCGGCAGCGCGTACGCGGTGAGGATGGCCGGCTGCTTCACGGCCGCCCCCACGCCGATCGCGAGCGCGCCGACCAGCCACCACCACCCCGACAGCGCCGGCCAGCGCGCCGGCCCCGGCCAGAAGGCGAACCAGAGCGCCAGCAGGACGAACCCCATCATCAGCGCATCGTTGTGCGCCCCGCCGACAAAGCTGATGACGAGCATCGGGTTGAGCATCGCGAACCACGTCGTGAAGCGCACGTCCGCCCCGGCCCGGCGCGCCACGCGCGGCAGCAGCAGCCCGATCATGAGCACGCCGATCAGCGCCGGCACCCGCTCGGCCCAGGCCGTCAGATAGGGATAACCGCCGGTCGCGTTCACCAGCAGATGGCTGATCTGCAGGCTCAGCGGCCCGTACGGCGCGGGCGACATGCGCCACACCCAGTCGACCTGGTCGGCGTACGCGCCGGGCAGGAAGCCGGGGCCCACGTCGTAGGGGTTGATCTGGTTGTGCGCGAGCCACCCCTGTGCGGCGTACGCGTACGCGTCGTGGCTGAAGATCGGCGGCGCCGCCAGGAACGGCAGCGACCAGATGACCAGCACGGCCCAGTGCTTGACGCCGGCGCGCTCGGCGGCCACGCTATCCGGGGACGAGACGCCGTCCGGATCCTGCGGGCGCAACCGGAGCCAGGCGTCCACCAGCAACAGCGCACCGGCCATCGCCAGGCCCGTGCCCACCAGTCGGACGATCGGGCTGGTGGCCAGCGACTGCGCGTGGGCGAACAGCGCCCAGAAGGGGGACGAACGCGGCAGGAAGGCCGGCGACAGCGAGCCGACCGCGATCAGGAGCGTCCCGATGAAGCCACGCCGCGTGCCGCGCTGGTGCCAGGCGACGCCGAGCTGGATGCGGCAATACCGCGCCAACTCCCCCGCCCAGGTGTGCGTCGCTTCCCTCACGCTTCACAGCCTACAAACCCCAGCCAGCGCCGTGTCGCCATTTGCCCGCGACATCCTGCGTCAACAGCATCACACGGTGTCACGCGGCCCTGGCGGGCGCTTGCGAAAATCATTGTTGTCATATGAGTGAGCTAGGCTCATGCACATGAGTGAGCCCGCACTGAAACTCGCCGACTTCGATCGCGCGGTCCGTCCACAAGACGATCTGTTCCGCCATGTCAATGGCACGTGGCTCGCCACGGCCGAGATCCCGGCGGACCGTCCGCGCTTCGGGGCGTTCGACCGGCTGCGCGACGCCGCCGAGCAGGCCGTCAACGAGATCATCACCAGCCTGACACCGGATGACGATCCGACCACGCAGACCAGCAAGATCGCCAATCTGTACGCGGCGTTCATGGACGAGGCGCACGTGGAGCAGCTGGGCGCCGCGCCGCTGACACCCATCCTGGCGCGCATCGACGCCATCGACAGCACCGAGGCGCTGTCCGCGTACTTCGGCTGGGCATCCAGGCTGGGCCTGGGCGCCGCGATTGCGATGGGCCCCGAAGCGGATCCGGGCGATCCGGGCCGCTACGTGTGGTTCGTGGAACAGGGCGGGCTCGGGCTGCCGGACGAGGAGTACTACCGCCTCGACCAGCACGCCACCATCCGGGCCACCTACGTCGCGCACATTGAAAGGAGCCTGCGGCTGGCCGGCATCGACGACGCCGCAGCCCAGGCGCAGGCCGTCATGGCGCTGGAAACCGAGATCGCCAAGAACCACTGGGACAAGGTGCGCACCCGCGACCTCGTCCAGATGTACTGCCTGCAGCCGTGGGCGCAGTTCACGGCCGAGGCACCCGGCATCGACTGGGAGAGCCTGCGCGAGGCCGCCAACATCCCGGCGGGCGTGCTGCCTGAGGTGGTCAACGCACAGCGGACCTTCCCCGCCGCGCTGGCCGCGCTGGTCAGCACCGACCGGCTGGACGCCTGGCGCAGCTGGGCCCGGTGGCATGCCATCTCGTCGCTGTCGCCGTACCTGTCGCACGCGTTCGTGGACGAACACTTCGACTTCTACTCCCACACGCTGCTCGGCACCCCGCAGCTGAAGGACCGCTGGAAGCGCGGCGTCAACCTGGTCGAGAACGCCATGGGTGAGGCCGTCGGGCAGCTGTACGTCGCGCGGCACTTCCCGCCCCAGGTCAAGGCTCGGGCGGACGAGTTGGTCGCCAACCTGCTGGAGGCCTACCGCCGCTCGATCACCGCGCTGGACTGGATGACGCCCGACACCAAGCGCGAAGCGCTGGCCAAGCTGGACGGTTTCAAGCCGATGATCGGGTATCCGGCCAAGTGGCGCGACTACTCCGGCCTGGCGATCACGCCGGGCGACCTGGCCGGCTCGGTGCTGGCGGCCCGCGACTTCGAGGCCGAGTACGCGATCGGCAAGCT
>WRGV01000062.1 GCA_009787035.1 Propionibacteriaceae bacterium
CCGACCGCCACGACGAGCAGCACCGACACGACGTACATGCCAAACACCACGGTGCCCGCCCAGCGCCCGAAGAACGTCGAACACACCAGCAAATACACCGTCAGCCGCGCGGTGCACGTCGTGAACGGGACGAGCAGCGCGGTCAGCACACGGTGGCTGCGCTGCGGCAGGATGCGTGTGGACGCCACCGCGGGCACGTTGCACCCGAAGCCCACGATCAGCGGCAGGAACGCCTGCCCCGGCAGCCCGAGCCGCCGCATCGTCGCGTCGGCGACGACGGCGCCGCGCGCCAGGTAACCCGAGTCCTCCAGCAGCGCCAGCAGCACGAACATGATGACCATGAGTGGGACAAACGACAACACCGTGCCCACGCCGGTGATGATTCCGTCCACCACGAGCCCCTGGAGCCAGGAATGTCCCATTCCGATCATCGAGAGCAGCGAGCGTGCCCCGCGGGCCACGTCGTTGCTGAACAGATCGGCCAGCCACTCCTGCATCGGCGCGGCCACGCTGGTCGTCACCTGCAGGATCAGCCACATGGCCACCAGGAAGATCACGGGCCCGGCCACGGGCGCCAGCGTCCAGCGGTCCACCTTGTCGCTCCACGTCACCCGACCCTGGCCGGTCTTGGCGAGCACGGACGAGGTGACGCGCTCGATCCATGCGAACCGCTCATCGTCGCGCACCCACGGGTTGATGCCGCCGCCCTTGTCGCGCGCCGGTTCACCGCCCGGGCCGACCATGGACGCGGCTTCGGCGCCGGCCCCGCCAGCGCCTCCCACACCGGCCCGGCAAGCTCGCCCAGACCCGACCGACGCCGCGGATCGACCGCCACGACCGGCACGCCCAGTTGCTCCTGCAGCGCCGGCACATCCACGACGATGCCGTGGCGGTGCGCCACGTCCACCATGGTCAACGCCACCACCACCCGCACGGGCAGCTCGCGCAGCTGCGCGATCAGATACAGGCTGCGGGCCAGGTGTGCGGCGTCGGCCACCGCAACGATCACATCCGGGGGCCGTTCCCCCAGCAGCGCGTCGGAGCTCACCTGCTCCTCACCCGACAGCGGGTTCAGGCTGTACGCGCCAGGCAGATCCACCAGCTCGTACGCGTCGGCCGGCGCCATGCCGAGCTCCACGTCGTCCAGCAGGGCGGGATCCAGCGGTCGGCCGGTGGCCCGCGAGCGGGATGCCTTCACCGGATGCCAGATGCCGTGCTCGACCTCGACGCTCGTGCCGGGCCAGTTGCCCATGCGCGCACCGGCCCCGCTCAGCGCATTGAAGAGAGTCGACTTGCCCGCGTTGGGGGCCCCCGCGATCGCCACGACGGGTGCGCGTCCGGACGGACGCCGACCCGTCGTCACCGCGTCTCCGTCTCAGGGCGCACCATCAACATGTTGAGCATTGACGTGTCCATGGCGATCCGTGCCCCCTCGACGGCGACGATGCGGGCCCCGCCCAGCGTCTGGCGCACCACCTCGCAGCGCGCCCCGCCACGCAACCCGAGTGTCGACACCCGCGAGCGCAGCCCCTGGTCGGTCAGGCAGGCGACCACGGTCAGCGGCGTACGCAGCGGTGCGGTCGCCAGAGTCATTCCGTCCGCCTTCACCCTGTCTACGATACCCGGCACACCCGCAGCCCCCCAAATTTAGGAAACACTCGCGTTGAGTAATTCGCATCCATGCCCGCGCCAGCGCCAGCGCGCACAAAAACGGACGGCCCGCGCCCCGAAGGGAACGGACCGTCCGTCTGTTGCTTGTGCGGGATCAGATCACTTGATGATCTTCACCACGTTGCCGGCGCCCACCGTGTGGCCGCCCTCACGGATGGCGAGCTTGAGGCCCTCCTCCATGGCGATCGGCTTCATCAGCGTGACGGTCATCTCGGTGTTGTCACCGGGCATGACCATCTCGACGCCCTCCGGCAGCTGAACGGTGCCGGTGACGTTGGTCGTACGGAAGTAGAACTGCGGGCTGTAGTTGGTGAAGAACGGCTTGTGACGGCCACCCTCCTCCTTCGTCAGCACGTAGGTACGGGCCACGAACTCCGTGTGCGGAGTGGTGCTGCCCGGCTTGGCCACGACCATGCCGCGCTCCACGTCCTCCTTCTTGGTGCCACGGAGCAGCAGGCCGACGTTGTCGCCCGCCTCGCCCTCGTCGAGGATCTTGCGGAACATCTCGACGCCGGTCACGACCGAGGTCTGGGTCTTGCCCAGGCCCACGATCTCGACGGACTCGCCGGTCTTGATGTGACCGCGCTCGATACGACCGGTCACGACGGTGCCGCGGCCGGTGATCGTCATGATGTTCTCGATCGGCATCAGGAACGGCTTGTCGGTCTCACGAGCCGGCTGCGGGATGTAGTCATCCACAGCGTTCATGAGCTCGAGGATGCTCGGCGTCCACTCGGGATCGCCCTCCAGGGCCTTGAACGCGGAGATGCGGACGACCGGGCAGCCGTCGCCATCGAACTCCTGGCTGGTGAGCAGCTCGCGGATCTCCATCTCGACCAGGTCGATGAGGTCCTGATCCGCCTCGGCGATCATGTCGCACTTGTTCAGGGCGACGACGATCGCCGGCACGCCCACCTGGCGGGCCAGCAGCACGTGCTCGTGCGTCTGGGGCATCGGGCCGTCGGTGGCGGCCACGACCAGGATCGCACCGTCCATCTGGGCGGCGCCGGTGATCATGTTCTTGATGTAGTCAGCGTGCCCGGGGCAGTCGACGTGCGCGTAGTGGCGCTTCGGCGTCTCGTACTCGACGTGCGCGATGGAGATCGTGATGCCACGCTGGCGCTCTTCGGGCGCCTTGTCGATCTGATCGAACGCGGTGAACGTGTTCGACTTCAGCTCGGGGTACGTGTCGTGCAGCACCTTCGTGATCGCCGCGGTGAGCGTCGTCTTGCCGTGGTCGATGTGTCCGATGGTGCCGATGTTGCAGTGCGGCTTGGTCCGCTCGAACTTGGCCTTTGCCACTTGGGCTCCTTCTGAATGGTGCCGCGCCGGTCGACGCGACATGTGGGTTCAACCGCTGCGGGCTGCCCCCACAACGTGTCTGTCGGCCCCGTTCCCGGGTACCGCCGTCTCTCATGCAGATGGCAGCCCGATAAGCTGCCAGTCTGCCGACTATTCTCGTCTGTGCGCCAGCCAGAGTCAAACGAAATTGAGCGTGGCCGCGCGTCGTGACGAGGAACAGTCCGCTACTCCTTGCCCTTGGCGATGATCTCGTCCGCGATGGACTTGGGAACCTCGCCGTAGCTGTGGAACTCCATGGTGTACGTCGCCTGGCCGCTGGTCTTGCTGCGCAGGTCGCCGACGTAGCCGAACATCTCCGACAGCGGGACGAGCGCGCGCACGACGCGGTTGCCGTGCAGCTCGTCCATGCTCTGGATGTGCCCGCGACGGGCGTTCAGGTCGCCGATCACCGTGCCCATGTACTCCTCAGGCGTGGTGACCTCGACGGCCATCATCGGCTCCAGCAGCGCCGGATCGGCGCGGCGCGCGGCCTCCTTGAAGGCCATCGAGCCGGCGATCTTGAACGCCATGTCGGACGAGTCGACCTCGTGGTACGCGCCGTCGGTCAGCGTCACCTTGACGTCCTCGACCGGGTAACCGGCCAGCACGCCGAACTGCATGGCGTCCTGGATGCCGGCATCGACCGCGGGGATGTACTCCTTCGGAATACGCCCGCCGACAACGGCATTCACGAACTCGTAGCCGCTGCCCGGCTCGGTGGGCTCCAGCGTGATGATCACGCGGCCGAACTGGCCCGAGCCACCGGTCTGCTTCTTGTGCGTGTACTCGACGTTCTCGACCTTGCGGCGCAGCGTCTCGCGGTAGGCCACCTGCGGCTTGCCGATGTTGGCTTCGACGTGGAACTCGCGCTTCATGCGGTCGATCAGCACCTCCAGGTGCAGCTCGCCCATGCCCGCGATGATCGTCTGGCCCGTGTCGGAATCCGTGTGCACCTGGAACGTCGGATCCTCTTCGGCCAGCCGCTGGATGGCGATGGCCAGCTTCTCCTGGTCGGCCTTCGACTTCGGCTCGATGGCCTGCTCGATGACCGGCGCGGGGAACTCCATCGACTCCAGCATGATCGGGTGCGTCGGATCGCACAGCGTGTCGCCCGTGCCGGTCTCCTTGAGGCCCATCACGGCGCAGATCATGCCGGCGGGCATCTCGTCCACCTCTTGGCGCTTGTTGGCGTGCATCTGGTAGATCTTGCCGATGCGCTCCTTCTTGCGGGTGGACGCGTTGAGCACCTGGCCGCCCGCGGTCAGCACGCCGGAGTAGACGCGGACGAACGTCAGCTTGCCCAGGTGCGGATCGGCCGCGATCTTGAACGCCAGCGCCGACAGCGGCTCCTTGCGGTCGGGGTGACGCTCCATGACGACCGACTCGTCGCCCGGCTTGAAGCCCTCGATCGCCGGGACGTCCAGCGGGCTGGGCAGGTAGTCGACGACGGCGTCCAGCAGCGGCTGCACGCCCTTGTTCTTGAACGACGTGCCGCACACGACGGCGGTGAACGCGTTGGCGATCACGCCGCGGCGGATGGCCGCCTTCAGCATCTCGACGGTGATCTCGTCGCCTTCGAGGTAGGCCTCCATGAGCGTGTCGTCGTGCTCGGCGACCGTCTCGATCATCTCGGCGCGCACCGCCTCGGCGTGCACCTTCATGTCTTCCGGGATGTCTTCGACCGTGTAGTGGGCGCCCAGCTCGGTCTCGCCGCGCCAGGTCAGCGCCCGCATGTCGATCAGGTCGACGACGCCCACGAAGTTCGACTCCGCGCCGATCGGCAGCTGCAGCAGCACCGGGATGGCGTGCAGGCGCTCCTTGATCGTCTTGACGCAGTGGTCGAACGAGGCACCCGAGCGGTCAAGCTTGTTGATGTAGCAGATGCGCGGCACGCCGTACCGGCTGGCCTGGCGCCACACCGTCATCGACTGCGGCTCGACACCGGCGACGCCGTCAAACACCGCCACGGCGCCGTCCAGCACGCGCAGCGACCGCTCGACCTCGACCGTGAAGTCCACGTGGCCTGGCGTGTCGATGATGTTGATCTGGTAGTCGTGCCAGAAGCACGTGGTCGCGGCGGACGTGATCGTGATGCCGCGCTCCTGCTCCTGCTCCATCCAGTCCATCGTCGCGGCGCCGTCGTGCACCTCGCCGATCTTGTGGTTGATTCCCGTGTAATACAGGATGCGCTCGGTGGTGGTTGTCTTGCCGGCGTCGATGTGCGCCATGATGCCGATGTTGCGCACCTTGGACAGGTCGGTTTGCAAGTCGAGAGCCACAGTTTCTCCTTGTGCGTGGGTTTGGACGGTCTAGTGGATGGATGCTGGCGCGTGATCGCAAGCGAACCACCCCTGCCCGGGTTAGCGGGCAGGGGCAGCGCTCACGGACGGTCGAACCGACAGGTCAGGACGGACGTCCTCACCAGCGGTAATGTGCGAAGGCGCGGTTGGCCTCCGCCATCTTGTGCGTATCTTCGCGCTTCTTGACCGAAGCGCCCAGGCCATTGCTGGCGTCCAGGATCTCGTTCATCAGGCGTTCGGCCATGGTCTTCTCGCGACGGGCGCGGCTGAAGCTGACCAGCCAGCGCAGCGCCAGCGTGTTGGCGCGGGCCGGCTTGACCTCGACGGGCACCTGATAGGTGGCGCCACCGACGCGGCGGCTCTTGACCTCGACGAGCGGACGGATGTTGTCGAGCGCCTTCTTGAGCGTGGCCACCGGCTCGGTGCCGGTCTTGGCGCGCGCACCCTCCAGGGCGCTGTAGACGATGTGCTGCGCGACGGTCTTCTTGCCATCGAGCAGGATCTTGCTGACGAGCTGGCTCACGACCGGCGATCCGTAGACGGGATCGGCGATCACCACGCGCTTGGGAGCTGGACCTTTGCGGGGCATGTCACTTCTCCTTCTTGGCGCCGTAGCGGCTGCGGGCCTGCTTGCGGTTCTTGACGCCCTGCGTGTCGAGCGCGCCGCGCACGATCTTGTAACGCACGCCGGGCAGGTCCTTCACACGGCCACCGCGCACGAGCACCATCGAGTGCTCCTGCAGGTTGTGGCCGACGCCGGGGATATACGCGGTGACCTCGATGCCGCTGGACAGGCGGACACGGGCCACCTTCCGCAGCGCCGAGTTCGGCTTCTTGGGTGTGGTGGTGTACACGCGGGTGCAGACGCCGCGGCGCTGCGGGGAACCCTTGAGCGCCGGCGTCTTGGTCTTGGAGACCTTCGCCGTGCGGCCCTTGCGGACCAACTGTTGAATGGTAGGCACTTGTTGCTTTGTCTTCCGTGCTTGTGCCGGTTCTGCGCGCACGCATCACCGACAGGTGGTTGTCGTGATTGCAGCCCGCTCGCCGAACCCATGCCACACCGACGGATGGTGTTCGGACCCTTGACTGCTTGCGCCAGCGTCGCCTGCCCCGCCCGGCATCCCTGCAACTGGACGCCCTGGGAACTGGCCCGCGGCTCACATCTGGCACGCAACTACGCCAGACGCACTGCTCCACTTTACCAGGCCGTCCATGGCACGGTCAACGCACCCCCGGTGGGCCGGGTCCGCCGGAGCGCCGCCACACCGGCGCTGGGACAAACTCGCTTCCCAAGCCCGGAAACGCACCACTCCCAACCCTGTGTGTGCCATCAGGTGGGACATTGTCCCGTTTGATGCGGCGAATCCCCTTGATACAGACCCCAGCCCGGTAGTCTGGAAAATAGAGCAGATGCGGAATCGACTGCACGACTGCTCGTGACTCCCCGGTCAACCAGGTACTCCTCGCCTGCCTCATGCTTAGGCAAGGAGCGCTGCTATGCGCCAAAACGTGACCATCCGGGACGTGGCCCAACGGGCCGGCGTCTCGGCCGCGACGGCATCGCGCGTGCTATCCGGCAACCCCTCCACTTCGGCGTCAGCCCGAGCCAAAGTGCGCCAGGCCGCGCGCGAACTGCAGTTCCACGTCAACGCGCGCGCCAAGTCGCTGCGCCGCCAGCAGACCGACACCATCGGGCTGCTGCTGCCCGACATCCGCAACCCGTTCTTCGCCGAGATCGCCCAGGCGGCCGAGCAGGCCGCGCTGGCCGCCGGCATGACCACCCTGCTGTGCAACGCCAACGAGTCGACCGCGCAGCAGGACCTCTACCTGAAACTGCTGGTCGCCCAGCGCGTGGACGGCATCATCGCCGCCCCGCAGGGCGACGGTTCGGGCAAGCTGGACGAGACCATCGCCTTGGGACTGCCGCTCGTGTTCGTCGACCGGGTGATCGAGGGCGTGGACGTGCCGTCGGTCACCTCGGACAACTGGTCGGGCGTGCGGCAGGCCGTCCGCCACCTGGTCGGGCTGGGCCACCGCCGCATCGGCTTCGTGACCGGATCCCAGGAAACGTCCACCGGGCGCGAGCGGCTGCAGGCCTACCGCGAGGCGCTCGTGCGGGCGGGCATCCGTCCGGACAAGACGCTCATCCGCTACGGCAACTTCCAGACCGAGAGCGGCCTGGTGGCGGCCCGGTCGCTGCTCGACCTGAGCCAGCCCCCCACGGCCGTCATCGCCGCCGACTCGCTGATGACGCTCGGCGTGGTGCAGGCCTGCAACGAGCTGGGGCTTGTCATCGGCGAGACGCTGTCGGTCATCGGATACGACGACACCGAGACCACGCGCGCGCTCAGCCCGGGGCTGACCGTCATCTCGCACGACCCGGCGGCCATGGGGACGCAGGCGTTCGCCATGCTGCGCGACGTGCTGGGCGGACGGCGCGTCCCCTCGGTCGTGCTGCCCGTGTCGCTCGTCATCCGCAACTCGACGGGGCCCGTCCCTCTCGTGTCCGCATCCGCCACGTCCGAAAGCGGGGCACGCCGTTGACCACCGCCACATCTGCCCCGCATCCGGACGAACGCACCCCTTTGCTGCGCCTGACCGACATCGCCAAGTCGTTCGGCCCGGTCACCGTGCTGCGCGGCATCAACCTGGACGTGCATGCCGGCGAGGTGCTGGTGCTGCTCGGCGAGAACGGCGCGGGCAAATCGACGCTGATCAAGATGGTGGCCGGCATCTACCAGCCCGATGCGGGCACCATCGAGCTGGACGGGCGCCCGGTCCACTTCAAGACGATCCACCAGGCCGAGGCCGCGGGCATCAGCACCATCCACCAGGAGCTCAACAACGTGCCGCAGCTGTCGGTCGCCGAGAACATCCTGCTGGGCCGTCTTCCCACGGCCGGCGGGCTGGTGCGCAGGAATCTGGTTCGGGCCCGGGCGCGGCAGG
>WRGV01000063.1 GCA_009787035.1 Propionibacteriaceae bacterium
CCTGACCACGAGCATCGCGGCGGGTTTCGATGTGGTGGTCGGCAACCCGCCGTACATCCGCCAGGAGTTGGTGCCGCCGGGCCGGTTGGCGCTGTATCGGCGCTCGTTTCCGACGATGGTCGGCCGTGCGGACGTGTATGTGGCGTTCTTCGAACGTTCGCTGGATCTGCTCAAGCCGGGCGGAAAGCTGTGCTTCATCTGCGCCGACGCCTGGACGCGCAACGAGTATGGGCGTGAGCTTCGCCGACTGGTGACCGACCGGTACGCGCTGCGCGTCTACGTGGACATGTACGGGCTGGACGCCTTCGAGGCCGACTTGGGCGCGTACCCCTCGGTGACGTTGATCGAGCGCGGTCCGGCTGGCTCGGTCCGGACGGCGAAGGCATCGTCCACCGATCCGGAGGAACTGGCCGCCTTGGCCGCCTCGCTGACCAGCGGCGCCACGGAAGTGCGGACGTTGCCGGCCCTGGCGTCGGGCGGGGCCCCGTGGCTGTTGCGAGGGGGGACGCAGCGGGAGGCTGTGCGCCTGCTGGAGCAGCGCTGCCCGATGTTGGAGGACGCCGGGTGCCGGGTCGGCATCGGCGTGGCCACAGGGGCGGACCGTGTGTTCCTCGGCCCCTACGAGGATCTGCCGGTCGAGGACGATCGCAAGCTGCCGCTCGCCGTCAACAAGGACGTCTGCGCTGGACGGTTCAGCTGGCACGGCATGGGCGTCGTCAATCCGTGGACCTAGGCGGGCGGCCTGGTCGACCTCAGCGACTATCCGAAGCTCGCTGCGTATCTGCGCCCGTACCGTGAGCGTATGGCCGCCCGGCACACCGCGAAAACCGACCCGGACAGGCGTTGGTACAAGACGATCGACCGGATCACGGCCGCGTTGACGTGGCAGCCGAAGCTGTTGATCCCGGACATCCGGGGCGACGGTGACGCGATCGCGTACGACGACGGCACTGTCTATCCGCACCACAACCTGTACCACATCACCTCTGACGTGTGGGATCTGCGGGCGTTGCAGGCGCTGCTCCGGTCGGGGCTGGCCCATCTGTTCGTGGATGCCTACGCTTTCAAGATCGGCGGCGGGTACCTGCGGTTCCAGGCGCAGTACCTGCGCCGCATCCGCATCCCTCGCTGGGATGCACTCACCGGCGATCAGCAGAACGAGTTGGTCACCGCCGGAACGACCGGCGTCAAACTGCCCGCTTCCACGGTCGAAGCGATATGCGGCCTTGATGCGGAATCCTTGAACTTCATGGAGGAATGGCGATGAGTCTCGACCTCAGTCCGTTCGAGCGCGGTGCAGGCAACGCTGTCGCCCAGTTCTGGGCCACCAGAACCGACGCCGCCCGGCAACAGGCCAGCGGCAACGCCGGGCCTACGGTGAGATCCCGCGTGCCATCGTGATGCCTTTCGCATCAGAAACGGATACAGATGATCACTCCGGACGCCTTGCCTGACATGGAGATGGCGGGGAACCCCCCGCCATGATGTGGGCCTGGGTCAGCGACCAGTCCAACGTCTGCACTGTAGCATCGCAGCGTCGGCTTCTCGATGCGCATTAGGACTGACGGCGACGCTCGACAGGAAGCACGCAAGTTGTAGCTGCATGATCGATAGTCCCACTAATAGTGGTACTATCGAGTCATTCAGTTCAAGTCGGGGGATGTGCCGTGGCGATCCAGGAGTATCTGAGCGCGAACCATGTGTTCGACGCGGACGACTTCCGGCGCGCCTTCCCGGGCAGCCGCACCGATCGGAACCTGCTCAACCGGGCCGTGGCCGCGGGCAAGGTGGACCGTCCCAAGCGCGGCCTGTATATCTCGAAGACGGGACGGTTTACGGGCGCGCAGGCCAGCCCGTTCGATGTTGCGGTCAAGGCCGCCGACGACGTTGTCTTCTGCCTGTTGAGCGCATTGCAGCTCCACGGGGTGCTGCACAACGTCGCGTTCCGCACCCAGTTCTACACGGCGCACAAGGTGGCACCGTTCGTGTACGCGGGCCAGGAGTACCGTCCCATCGCCATGCCGCCCCGTGCGCCGGTCGTCCAGGGATTGCTGACGCCTGCGGGACGCCGCTACCAGGTCACGACCCGCGAGCAAACCCTAGTGGACTGCCTCGACCGGATCGGCTCCGCTGGCGGGCCGGAGAACGTGCTGCGTTCGGTCGGCGGGTTCCGTCGCATTGACGCGTCGGCTGTCACCGAGATCGCCCTGCAGTCGTCGGCGAGCACCCGCGCCAGGCTGGGCTGGACGCTGGAGGCCGAGGCGGACAACTGGAAGATCGCCGGGGACGTGCTCGACCGCCTGGCCGCGACGCTCGGCACCGGCCCCTACTACTTCGATTCGAGCGCAGAGCCGCGAGACGTGTGCTGGGTCAACCGGTGGAAGCTCTACCTCCCTTATCCAGAACAGGAGATGACCTCATGGTTGAGCCTGTGACTCTACGACTCGACGGGTTCGCCCCTGCGGCGGTCGACAAGGTCGTGCGCCTGCTCGGTGTGCTGGACGCGATCCATGCCGATCCAGTTCTGGGGCAGAGCGTCTGCCTACATGGCGGTACGGCCCTGAATCTGTTCATCCTGTCGGCGCCACGGTTGTCGGTGGACATCGACTTGAACTACATCGGCACCACCGATCTGGCGCAGCTGCAGGCGGCGCGCCCTGACCTGGAGCAGACCGTCGTATCCGTCGGCGAAGACCTCGGCTACGAAGTCGTGACTGGCAAGCCCGAACATTCGGGACGCAGCTTCCGTCTGCGCTACCAAGGCCAATCAGGCAGCGACGCGGTGAAGATCGATCTGGACTACCTCAATCGGTCTCCATTGCTCCCGGTCGAGGTCCGAGCGGTTCGGCTCGGGACCGGCGCGGTGGTCGAGTTCCCGCTCAATGCGGACGTGGAGCTCGCGGCCGGGAAAACCAAGGCCCTCGTCGAGCGGCTGGCCGTCCGCGACCTGTACGACGTGAACAAGCTTGCCGACCGGCTGCCGCGGATGTTGGCCGGAGGTGATGCCCGGCTGCTGCGCCGCATCATCTTGTACTACCTGAGCGTGTCGGCCCCGTTCCCCAAGCCGTTCCGTGTTGCTGATCGCTTCCGCGGCCGCGGTGCAGACGTGACCAACCAGCTGTACCCGATGCTGCGTCCCGACGACCGTCCCACGTTGGACGAGCTGATCACCGTCGCAGAGGACTACCTCCATGAGGTGTCGCAGCCTGGCGACGACAACGAGGCCCAGTATCTGGCGCGTGCCGCGCAGGCCGACTTCGCCCCGAACCTGCTGTTCGCGGACTATCCCGAGTCACTGTCGGCGGCGTTGGCTGATCCCGGTGCCCGGTGGAAGATGCTCAACCTGGCGAAGACACTGTGATGCCAGCGAGCGTCACGCGGACCTCACGCAGCGCGGCTGTCATCGTCAGATGACGTATCCTCACGCTTTTTGCGAGGTTCCGCAAAGCGAAGTACTCGATTCCGCGTCTAGGCGTTCCTGGATGGCGTGGGCCATCGCCGGTTCGAGTTGGTCGGACGTGTGCGGGATGAGGCCGAGCGTGTACCGGGGTGTCGTGGCGACGGGGCGGCTGGCGGTGGTGTTGTCGATGTGGCGGGCGAGTCTGCCGTGCAGGACGGAGGCGACGTCGGCGGCCGTGTCCACGCTGCGGGCGGCGGCGAGCTTGGGCAGGGCGTCCTCGGGCTGGATGCCGGAGGCTTCGGCGCGGCGCAGTTGCGCGCACAGCGGGCCGAACGCGTCGGAGTCGAGCGCCTGCGCGGCCTGCCCGTCGGTGAGTCCGCACGTTTCGACTACCGCCGTCCACCGGTCGTGCTGGGCGGCGGCGATCAGCGTCTCGACCTCGGCGCGCAGCTGCGCGGTGTTGCCCCACTGCTCCGCCTCGGCGTGCGCCATCTGGTGGGCGGACAGTTCCGCGCCCGTGTTGGCCAACACCCCGGCCAGCACCGTCTGGGCCGTGGCGTCGGGATTGTCGGAGGGGTGCGGCGCGTCGTGGGCGGGGTCGGGCCGGTCGACGGCCACATAGGCCTGGTTGCGGCTTCGTCCCCGGGTCATGGCGACGTACAGGTTCTCGCGGGTCGTGGTGGGCGTGACCAGGACGTGGCAGGTGTCGGCGGTGACGCCCTGCGCCCGGTGCGCGGTCACGGCGTAGCCGAGGTCGAGGTGCTCGGCGGCGTACGCGACCGGCAGCGTCATTCAGTACGCAATGGTCGGACCCGCGGGATTTGAACCTGCGGCCCCTTGGCGGGTCTGCCGCCCGTTACGATCAGTGGCGATCATCCCCGGCCGTCGGCGATTTTCCTTGTTTGACGTGGGAAGATCGCCTCTTCCGTGACGAACAGTGTACCGGACGGCGCCGGTTAGCCCGCATCCTCCCCGGTTGGATTCCGGGGCAATTCCGGGGCCTGAGCATTGCGGCGTGCACGATCAGGCGTTGTCCATATCGCTTCAAGTGTTGTCCGTTTCCGGCAGGGTCTTCCCGCACGCGGACGGCTGTGGGTGAATGGTGGCTTCCCCGTCAGCCTGATCGGAAGGGACGGCCGTGCTGCTGCTGATGCTGGTGACTCTGGTCGTCGCCATGGGCCAGTTGTGCGTGGTGGGCGCGTGGTCGCGGTCGGTGCGGTTCTCGACGGTGCTGCGGGCCGCGATGACGGGGTTCCTGGTCTGTGGTCCGGCTGTGGCGGGGCTGGAGTGGGTGTTCACCCGGCTGCCGAACCGGGCGGGCTTGGGGACGCTGCAATCGTTGGTGACCCTGGCGTCGTGGACGTGGGACCCGTTCCTGGAAGAACTCGTCAAGGTGCTGCCGCTGGTCGTGGTGGCGTGGTGCTGGCCCGGGGCGCAGCGTCGGCTGGGATGGACGGACCATCTGCTGCTGGGGGCCGGGCTGGGTGCCGGGTTCGCGCTGTTCGAGGCGGCGCTGCGCTACGCCCAGGTGCCCCGCTTCGCCTCCAGCGGGACCGGCGGATATGTGGTTGTGGACGGCCTGGCCCAAACCGTGACGGTGCCGGCGGTGTGGGAGTCGCTGACCACGTGGCTGCCGACCCCCGTGGTCTACGGGGCGGGCTGGCTGTCATCGGGTGCGGCCGACGCGATCAGCCATCTGCCGTGGACGGCGTTCGCTGCCGTAGCAGTCGCCTGGTGGACCCGTTGTCATGGGGGACGTCGTTGGCTCGCCGCTGTGCTCCTCGTCCTGGTCGGGGCGCTGCACGCCGGCTACAACGCCACAATGCTGCAGGTCCTGTTCGCGTCGACCTGGATCTGCGAGGGCCTGTCGTGGGTGCAGCACCGGATGGGGACGGTGCTCGTGCTGGTCCTGATCGCCGCCGTGGTGGCCGACCGGCTCGGGTTGGCGCGGGCCCGGGCTGTCCGGATCGACATGCTGTTGCCCGGCGAACCGGCCTCCGGGCTGAATCCTCTTCCGGTGGTGCGGGCCGGGCTGGTCGCCGCGCCGTGGAGCACGATCTCGACGTGGTGTGTCGTCCTGCAAGCGCCGGGCCGGGTTCAACGCCATGGCCGCAGGCGTCCCGGCCCTGGCGGCCTGTGACGGCGCCGACCGGCACGTCCGCCTGCTGGCCCGCGCCACCGATGCGGGACGATGGCACACCGCAGCCCGTCAGCTCCTGGCCCGTCCCCGGTGGCGTGATCTGCTCACCTGGCGGCGGATCCTGTGGCTGGTGGCGTGTCTGCCCGCGCTCAGGTTCCTGGTCGTCGGCGGATTCCCGGCCACCAGGGGCATCCAGGCCGCCATGACCGGAACCACCGGCCTGTGGGCCATCACGGCATGCCTGATCATCAACATCGGGCTGGCCGCGCTGTCGCTCCCCAGCCTGTTCCGGGCGCAGCGGCAGCCCCGCGAGGGGCCCGCCCAGGAGACCCGGCTGCAACTGGCCAGCCGCCTCCTCTGCACGATCGTAGCGATGGTCGTCGGGGTGGCGATGATCATCCGGGCGATCCTGGGAACCACACCGTCGGCGCCGCTCGTGGCCAACGCCCACGCCATAGACGCCCTCGGGACGGCATCGTTCATCCTCGGCCTGGCCCTCATCCTGGCGGCGTTCGTCTTCTTCCCGCCCGGCGGGGCGATCATGGAAGTCGCCCTGGCCGGCGGCATGACCGTCCCCGTCCTGACCGAGACCGGCATCGCGTTCGCTGGCCTCGCGGTCAAAGGTGCCGCCTTCCTCGCCGCCGGACTCCTGCTCATGGCAGCCCAGCCGGACCTACCTACCAGCAGCTCACAAGGCAGCAACTCGGACACGAGCTCGACGGGCTCCTCGAGCACCGACCAACCCGTCATACCGAAGGAGTCGCTCGACGACCTGCCCGCCAACGTCCAAGATGCGTACGCCAGGTACCAGAAGGGCGGCTGGAAGGGCAACACCTCCGGCCAGACGCCTGGAACCAAGGCCGGCAGGACGTGGGGCAACAAGAACGCTCAGCTGCCGACGACAGATGTTCAAGGGAATCCGCTTCACTACAAGGAGTTCGACGTGAACAACAAGATACAAGGGCTAAAGCGCGACATGGAGCGCTTCGTCCGCTGCGACGAGACGGGAACCGTCTACTACACTTCTCAGCACTACAACACCCTCGTGGAGGTGATCCCCTCATGATCAACGGGGTCTTCGACGTCACCATGACCCAATACGAGAACATCAAGGCAGGCTTGATGGGATCGGCCGACACCTATACCGGTGAGGCCAGCGGTCAACTCATCACTGATGACGCATCGTTCTATGTCGTCATCGGCACAGCTCTCGGCGCACCCCGCGATGCCATGGTTGAGATCTCGAACCCAGACTGGTTCGACGACGAGCTGACCACGTTCTACTGGTTCGAAGACCCTCAGGGTCACCAGCGCTACCAGCAGTACGTGCTCGCGATCACGCATCCGGACAGCGTCACACTGAGTGGTGGGTGGGACTGGCGAGGGCTGCTCCAGGACGTTGCAGACTTCTGGGGTGATGAAGTCGTGCGTTGCACCGTGGAGGGGGAGCTTCGCGGCTTCGCCGTGTACCTGGTCCGCTGACCGGAAGCGAGGTGATCCCCTCATGATCAACGGAATCTTCGATATCACTGAAGCTGACTACGGAAGCATCAGAGCCAGCCTGGCGACAGAGTCCGACACGCGCGTCAGTGAGATCGATGGACGGCTCATCACCGATCCACCATCGTTCTACACGCTCATCGGCACTGCCTTGGGTGCCCCGCAGGGCGACATGACACAAGTCACCAACGCCGACTGGTTCTACGACGAGCTCACCACGCTGTGCTGGTCCGACGATCCCAATGGTTTGCGGCGCCACCAGCAGTACGTTCTGGTCATCCGCCATCCTGACAGCGTCTCCTTGGACACACGTTGGAACTGGAAGACGCTGCTTCAGCATGCCGCGGAATTCTGGCGCGACGAGGCCGAGCAGTACGTCGTCAATGGCCAGCGTCGCGGCTTCGCGGTCTACCTCGTCCGATAGCGTTGCCAGGAGAGCGCATCCATGATCAACGGAGTCTTCGACGTCACCCCCGCGCAGTACCATGCGATCAGGGCGGACTTCGCCAAGACGCCCGACGTGTTCATCGGCGAGGCGGACGGACGACTCATCTGTGACAACGCCTCGTTCTACCGCGTGATCGGCACTGCCATGGGGGCACCCGCCGACGCCATGGGCCAGATCACGAACCAGCACTGGTTCTACGACGAGATGACCACCCTGTACTGGTTCGAGGACGCGCAGGGCAACCAGCGCTACCAGCAGTACGTTCTCGCTGTCACCCATCCCGACGAGATCAGACAGGACACCCGCTGGGGCTACCGCGAGATGTTCGAGAATCTCGCGCAGTTCTGGGGTGATGGTGTGGTGCGCTACGTGGTCGACGGTCAGGCCCGGGGCTTCGCCGTGTACCTGGTCCGGTAGTCCGTCACGCCTCCTGGTGCCTGTCGGTGTGGGCCGATAGATTCCAGTCACGATGTCCGTTCAGCCAGTTCTTTTCGATGTCCCGGAGGTGGATCCGCCTTCGGTGGATGGGCTGCGTGCTGGCTTGGACGAGAAGGCCCAGGGCGCGGTGTTCACGAAGGCCGCGGTCGTGGAGTTCATGCTGGACTTGGCCGGGTACATCGAAGACGCGCCGCTACAGTCGTTGCGTTTGCTGGAGCCGTCCTGCGGCAGCGGCAGCTTCCTGCTGCCAGCGGCCAGGCGTCTTTTGCGCGCCTGGAAGCGCAGCGG
>WRGV01000064.1 GCA_009787035.1 Propionibacteriaceae bacterium
CGCCCATCTGGGTGTCCCGCCTGGCCGTCCAGGGCCGTCCGCTGGCGCATTTCCCCTTCCAGCGGCACTGCACGCTGGCCTCCGTCACGACATTCAGTGTGGACGAGCAGGGCAGCATCCGGTTCGCGGGCTACGCCGAGCCCGCCCGGGAGCTGCTGCCGCACCGTTGAGATTTCGCCTGGATTCCGGCCTCCGGTAGAGTCGATCCGTTGACTGTGCGCCGCTTGGCGCCGGTCGCACGCATGGGGAAGCAATTTCCCAACCCTCCTGCCATGGGATCGTCCCATGGCCGCTAGACCGAAGGAGGTGGGTTCGCGCATGCGTAAGTACGAGATCATGGCCATCATCGATCCCGATGTCAACGAGCGTCAGGTGTCCCCGCTGGTGGACAAGCACCTGCAGGTGATCACCGAAGGCAAGGGCACGATCGACGCGATCGATATCTGGGGCCGGCGCCATCTGGCCTATCCGATCAACAAGAAGCACGAGGGCATCTACGTTCTGCTGAACGTGACCGCCACCCCAGCCGTCGTGCAGGAATTCGACCGTCTGATGACGATCGACGAGCAGGTCATGCGCACCAAGGTGATGCGCATGGACGCCAAGTAGCCTTCGACAAGGCAGGGGAAAACAGATGGCTGGGGAACCTCCTATCACACTGGTCGGCAACCTGACGGCCGATCCGGAGCTGCGGTTCACGCCGTCGGGCGCAGCCGTGGTGAACTTCACCGTCGCATCCACGCCGCGCACCTACGACCGCCAGACTGGCGAGTGGAAGGACGGCGACGCGATCTTCCTCAACTGCTCCTGCTGGCGCGGCATGGCCGAGAACGTGGCCGAGTCGCTGAGCAAGGGCATGCGGGTGGTCGTGTCCGGACGTCTGCGCTCGCGCAGCTATGAGACGCGCGAGGGTGACAAGCGCACGGTGTTCGAGGTTGAGGTGGACGAAATCGGCCCCTCGCTTCGGTACGCAACCGCCAAGGTCACGCGCGCCTCGTCCTCGTCCGGCGGCGGATCGTCGTGGCAGCCCTCGTCGTCCAGCAACAATGCCGGCGGCAACCAGGGCGGCTGGGGCGGCAACTCGTCCGACAACTACCAGGCGGCCAACGATCCGTGGCCGGCCGCCCAGAGCGACGAACCGCCGTTCTGATCACAAGCACACACACCAATCAGGCACATTCCGGCGCGAGCCGGGCTCGGAAAGACAAGGAGCACCACAATGGCCGGTCCAGGGCGTAGGCCTCTGAACAACAGGAACAACAAGAAGATCGTGCCCGTGAAGACGGTCCACATCGACCACGTCGATTACAAGGACGTCACCACGCTGCGCAAGTTCATCTCGGAGCGCGGCAAGATTCGCGCCCGCCGAGTGACGGGGCTGTCCGTGCAGGATCAGCGCAAGGTTGCGATGGCCGTCAAGAACGCGCGCGAGCTGGCGCTGCTGCCGTACGCGTCCACGGCTCGCTGACAAGGAAGGCTGACCGATATGAAGCTCATTCTCACGGCCAGTGTGGCCAAGCTCGGCATCCCGGGCGACGTCGTCGAGGTCAAGGACGGCTACGGCCGTAACTTCCTGCTGCCGCAGCACAAGGCCGTTCTGTTCTCGGCCGGCTCGGCCAAGCAGATCGACGGCATCAAGCGGGCGCGCGATGCGCGCGAGATCCGCGACGGCGAGCACGCCGCGGCGGTGCGCGACCAGATCGAGGGTCTGAAGATCCAGGTGGCGGCCCGCGCGGCCGAGTCCGGACAGCTCTTCGGCTCCGTGCCGACGGCGCAGCTCGCCCTGGCGATCAAGAAGGCCGGCGGCCCCGCCGTCGACAAGCGCGCCATCAGCGTGGCCAAGGCGATCAAGCAGGTCGGGCGTCACACCATCGGTGTGAAGCTGACGGATGCAGTGACCGCCCACGTCACCGTCGAGGTCGTCGCCGCCTAGTCGCCACGACGCTGGGTGCGTTGCAGTCAACCTTGTGTGCCTGAAGCACACGGCGGTTGCCTGACGCCTTCCCAGCCCCGCGGCTCATCTCGTATTGCTGGGGTGCTCTGGGTATCCAGGGCGCTCCGGCTACGGGGAATGCTCGTCGCAGCACCGTTGCGGACGGCGGATGACCTTCGGTCATCGTATCCGCCGTCCTCCACTCGGCGACCTCCGCATATCGGCGCTCCGGCACAGCCGGACCGCAGCGAAAAGCTCCGGCCGACGTGCTGCTCGTGAGCATTCCCCTGCGCCTGCGCTCGTGTCTGTGCGCTTGCGGATGGCGGCCGCGGGACAAACAGGCTTCGCAACGTCGAAAAACGCCCAAGAACGGGCGATTTTTGCCCGATAGAAGCCGGTTTGTCCCGTGAATCGCGGGTGTCCCCGGGGGAAGCTGTCGCGTCCGACGTTCTGTCGGAGCCTCGTGACAGGATGATGGCATGCTGTCGATGCTGTTCGGGTCGCCCGATTCGTGGCCCGACCAGGATCTCGTGGGGCGCTCGCCGTGGTTCGACGCCGGGCTGGCGCTGGAGGCGTATCGCTGCGGCGTCTTCCCGATGCCGATCGACGTGCTGGGCGACGACATGGGGTGGTGGTCGCCGATGCGGCGCGGCGTCATCGAACTGTCCGCGCTGCGCGTCTCGCACAGCCTGGCCCAGTCGGCCAAGCGGTACGTGACGACGGTGGACGCCGCGTTTGACCTTGTGTTGGCCGGGTGTTCGGATCCGGCGCGTCCGGATGGTTGGATCGACGCGCGCATCGCCGCGGTGTACACCAGGCTGTTCGAGGCCGGGTTCGTGCACAGCATCGAGACGTGGGACGCCGACGGCCGCCTGGTCGGGGGCCTGTATGGCGTGAGCCTGGGCGGCCTGTTCGCCGGGGAGTCGATGTTCCACGACCCCCGTCTGGGACGGGATGCGTCCAAGGTCGCGCTGCTGCGGCTGGCTGACGTGCTGCGCGCGCGTCCGTCCGGACATGCCTTGCTGGACGTGCAATGGGTGACGCCGCACCTGGCCAGCCTGGGTGCGACCGAGATCAGCCGGGGCGCGTATTTGTCCCGGCTGTCCGACACCCTCGACGAGCCCGACACCGTTTGGCCCCTGGCGACCCAATCGCGTCGCCGATGGACCCGGTCGTGACAGACTGTCGGCTAAATCTGTGACATCTTGTCGAGTGACGCTAGGGCGACTGTCATGGAGTACCGTCCGCGCGTAGCAGATGATGAGCTGGCCGAACGGCCGCGGCGCGCCGGTGCGGTGCTGATCGAGGGCGCCAAGTGGTGCGGCAAGACGCAAACCGCCTTGCGGGCGGCCAAGAGTGTGCTGCCCGTCGTCTCGGTGAGCACGCTGGAGCGCCTGATGATCGTCGAGGATCAGCCCGCCTGGTCCACGGCGCGGCGGGACTCCGCGACGCTGCGGCAGTCGCCCAAACGACATCTGGTTTGTCCCTCGCTGGCTGCGGCGGCGATGGGCGCCACGGTGGATGGGCTTGTCCGCGAGCCCAAGACACTGGGGGCACTGTTCGAGTCACAGGTGGTGCGCGATCTGCGGGTATACGCCGTCGTGCAGTATCCGGACGGCGTGGCCGTCGTCCCACTTGACGCGTTGCGCTTGTGACGCGAGAGATGGACGCGGACGGCCTCGTCCGGGTAGGATTGTCGCCGACTTGGGGCACTAACTCAGTTGGTAGAGTGCGACCTTTGCAAGGTCGAAGTCAGGGGTTCGAGTCCCCTGTGCTCCACTCGTAGGATCACAGAAGATTGAGCCAGCGATGGATGTTTTCGAGACGTTCCGGGCTGCGGCCAATCCGGAGAAGGCCGCCGAGATGGCCGCGTACATGCGCGGGCAGTTCGCCTTTCTGGGCATACCCACACCCGTCCGGAAGAAGCTGAGCCGGGAGTTTCTGAAGAGCCAGCCCAAGGACGCCGTCGATTGGGCGTTCGTCTCGACGTGTTGGGAACAGCCCGAGCGGGAGTTCCAGTATCTGGCTGAAGATTATCTGGCGAGGGTCAAGACGTCCTTGTCACCGGCCGATGTCCCGCGTCTTCGGGAACTGGTGGTGACCAAGTCGTGGTGGGACACGGTTGACTGCCTCGATGTGATCGTCGGAGATATCGCACTCAGACACCCCGAGGTGAACCAGACGCTGCTGGGATGGAGCGTGGATGACAACTTCTGGCTGCGCCGCCTGGCCATCGACCATCAACTGATCCGGCATGACTTGACAGACACCGGCTTGCTGGAACAGATCATCGCGAACAACATGGGGCAGACCGAGTTTTTCATCAACAAGGCCATCGGCTGGGCGTTGCGCGACTATTCCAAGACGAACCCTGACTGGGTGCGCGACTTCATCGCGCGGCATCGAGACCAGATGGCACCGCTCAGCATCAGGGAAGCCAGCAAGTATCTCTGAGCCTTGACGAGTTGCCTGCTTGAGCGCGGTCGCCTGGAACGCACCGCCCGTCGTTGAACCGATGGCGCTGGCCCGGCGGCGCAACCATCCGGTGAAATCCACCGGATGCGGTGGCGTGATGGTGTGGCACTCGCGTATCGACCCCGCGTGATCGACGATCAGCTCCGGCGCGCTCTGCGGCGCAGCAGGTCTTGGGCGCGGGTGCGGGGCATGCCGGTCCAGGTGGGGTTCGCCTTTGTCCAGGCCGGGTCGGTGAGCATGCGCGCGACGGCCAGGCCGCCGGTCAGGGCCACGACGATGCTGACCGCGGTCATGCCGTTGCTGAGGGCGATGGTCGGGTTGTCGTTGATGACGGCCAGCAGGGCCCGGTAGGTGCTGGCGCCCGGCACCATGATGAGCACCGCCGGCACGGACAAGATGATGCGCGGGCAGGGCAGGCGCTGGCTGGCCCAGCCCGCGGCCAGGCCGATGATCGTGGACGCCGCCACCGTCGCCAGCACCGTGTTCAGCCCGAAATGCATCGCCGACAGGCGCGCGGTGTTGGCGATCATCCCGATGACGGCGGTCACCAGCGCCGCGCGCAGCGGCGTCTGGAAGGTGATCGCGAAACTGAAGACGCCGACGAAGCTGGCGACCAGGTGCAGGACGAGCAGCCATCCGGTCGGCACGGCGAGTGCGGGCGTCGCCACCGGGGTCATCCCGAACGCGAACGCGATGACCCATGCGCCCAGCGCCGCGGCCAGGGTGATCAGCACGCAGTACATCAGCCGCGAGATGCCCGAGACGAAATCGAACCGTGCCAGATCCAATGCGGCCGTGACCAGCGGGAACCCCGGTACGAGGAAGAAGAGCGCAGACGTGAACGCGGTCTGGCGCAGCGGCTCGTCCACCCCCGGCAGCGCTGCGGCGAGCACGGTCGCGGCCGCCATGTAGAACGCGCAGGCCACCAGCGCGGCGGTGAACACCACGACCAGGTGGTTGACGCGGCGCCGGCTCAGCAGCACCTGGACGATCTTGCCCAGCCCGGCCGCCAGCCCGGCCCCGAGGCACTCCTGCCAGCGTCCGTTGTTCAGCAGGGCGAAGCCGGCGCATCCGGCGATCGCGGCGACGATGACCAGCCACGGCACGTACAGCGGACGGCGGCGCTCGACCTCGTCCAGCTGGGCGTTGACCAGCCCGGCCGTGGCGCCCGACTCGGTCACCAGCGACACGCGCATCAGCTGGTTGAGCCGGTTCGCGTTGATCGCAGGCACGGGCACCTCGATGACCTGCGTGCGGAAGGCCGAGCCGATGCCGGCGGTGACCACGAGCTCGTTGAGGCTGACCTGCACGTCGAGCCGGTCGAGGCCGAGCGCGCGCCCGACGCGACCCATGGCGGCCTTGACGCGGTACGAACCCGTCCCGGCCGTGAGCATGAGTGAGCCCATCCGGCATACGGCTGCGGCCTTCGCGGCGAGCTCGACGGCGGCGGGATCGGTGGGGGGTGCTGCGCGCATGAGACGACTCCTTGCTGCACGTGAGTGCGGCCCCATGCTACGGCTAGACCCTCCTTCGGCCGAAAACCAGCCGAATGAGGGTCTGGCGACATGCTGCGTTGCGGGGCCGGAGCGCCGAGTTGTCCACGCAGTAACGTGGTATCGTTGCCGACGCACGCAATGACCATGAGGAGGTCGAATGTCCGGGAATTCGCCACCGACATTCAAGGTTGAGCCGAGCGACCTGATCGCCTTTGCCACCACGCTGGAGAGTTTGGCCGGCGGCACGTCGCAGGCCGATGCGTATCGCGCCAACAATCTGGTGGCTGACGACGAGGTCTCGGGGGCGTTTGCATTTTTCAGGTCGAGTGTTGAGTCGCTGAATGTGACGCTCGACGCCAACATGAAGGTGATCCGCGACACGCTGTACAACAGTGCGGCCGGGTTGCGCGCGGCGGCGAGCTACTACCAGCAAACCGATGAGACGACTGCCGCGGCGACCGATGCCATCTACGACCAACTGCCGGGATAGGCGATGAACGGTGAGTGATCCGACGGATGCGCTGGTGCCGCCGACGCAACCACCGAGCTTGATCTCGGTACAGAGCGCGGTGGACACGATTGGAACGATGCTTGATCCTGGCTCCGACCTGCTGTGGCTGCTGGAGAAGATTCCGATTGTCAAACGTGCGATTGACCGCGCCGAGCAGTCCATCTCGGGGCGCTGGGAGGACGCGCTCTTGGCCTCCGACGCCGCCAGCCATCTGGCCGACTACAACGAGCAACTCGCGCAGGCGGTCAGGGACGGGCTCTACACCGTCATGGACACCTGGTCGGGCGAGGCCGCCAACGCGGCGGACACCTACTTCAGCCAGTTTGTGAGGCAGATCTTCACTAACGCCAACACCATGACAGACCTGAGTCGGCAGCTCTCGGGCGTCGGTGAGGGCATGGAGGGTCTGGGCGAGACTATCGATTCGGTCCTCAGTTCGATCCTCGACTATCTTCTTGGGATGTTGGCCGGCTTTGCGGTTGGTGCGCTTCTGACCTTCTTCACAGCGGGCATCAGTGACGCAGTAGACGGGGTTGAGACAGCTGCAGACGTTTACGAGATGTGCTCCGAAGCCGATAAACTGTCGCGCTTGTGCGACCAGGTGGCTGAGCTGCTCGACGACTTCGAAACGTATAGGAAGATGATCGCCGACCTCAAGGAGGTTTACCACACGAAACAGATCGAGGATGTGGCGAAGGCGCTCGCCAAGGGGCAGATGGTTGGGGGAGCCATCGCTGGATTTACCTTGCTTGCGCATGGTGGTGAGAGCGCGATCACCGCGATGCCGACGTATCACGACAAGGCGGTGGGATGATGCCTTCTTGGCAATCACAGGACGGGTGCGGCATGGCCCAGGAAGATACGCCAAGTCGTCCAGTGGATCGAGCCCTGGACGCGCTGGCGGAGCGGGCCGACAGCGCGCAGCTGCGACAGCTGTGCACCGACGTGCGGGAGCATCGGCGTCCGATGATCGACCTGTTGGCCTCCCCGGAGTTCTGTCGACTCGCCCGTCAGGGGGGTGAGGTCTTCGAACAGCGGCTGCGTGCCATGTCGCCGGAGCAGCGCCAGGCGTTCCGCCAGCAGGCGCTGCAGCTGGCGCGTAGTCGCGGTGTGTTCGGGGAACATGAGGATCCATACGAGCTGTGCTTCGGGAATGTGAGTTTCGATGAGTGTTGATCGGTCCCCTGATGCGTTCGATGGCATGTCGCAGGCTGGAAGCGTCGAGCCGGACGATGTGCCGCGAATTCCCGAGCGCATGGGTGATATCCACGCCGACTATGCGCCGTTTATATCTGTCATGATGGCAGTGCTGGTGCTGGGCGCCTGCATTGGTCATGCCGCGCCAGCCTGGTTGGCCTGCGTGGTCGTCCCGGTGGCTGCGGTGGGAGTCGTCGCACGTGTCCTGACGCGCCCCGGTGCGCGGGTGCGGGGTCAGACGGTGTGGTTCCTCTGGGTCTGGAGGCTGTTGCTGTGGCTCGTCCCGTTGGGGTTGCTCATCGGCCTGGGGTTCTATCTGGGCAATTTCTGACCGCCGTGCACAGGACATGCGAAGCGAGGTGAATGTGATGAGCGCAGATCCATACGGTGACGAGTCTGGTGTTCCTGCGGAGTGGGGGCAACCCGACCCGTACGGGCTGCCGGCGGACATGGATCCGAAGGCGCGGCAGATCGCGGAGGCGGCGCTGCGGGCGCGGGGCATGGGCCCCATCGAGGACCGTCAGGCGGCCGCGGACGCAGCCGCAGCCGCTCTGGGGATCGGAACCTCGTCCGGCTCGTCG
>WRGV01000065.1 GCA_009787035.1 Propionibacteriaceae bacterium
GGCGGGAAGGCCGGCGACAGCCGGTGCCGGCACGGTGGCGGCGAGCGTCTGCGCCGTGCGGGCCGCGGCCATCGGATCCTGCCCCCGCGGTGAGACGATCGCCCCGGCGAGCATGCCGTATCGGATGACGTGGATCTGCCAGGCATTGTCCGCCCATTCGGCAGCGACGATCTGGGGACAGCGTGCCAGCGCCGTCAGCCGGTGCCAGCGCCGGATCGCGCGCACGTAGGCGTCCAGCCGCTGGCGCAGCACCTCGGCGTCCTCGAAGCGCTCCTGGGCGGACAGCGTCGCGATATGCGCGCCCACCTTGGCCAGCGTGGGGCGGATGTCGTCGCACAGCGCCTGCTGGACGCGCTCGACCACTGCGGCGTAGCTCGTGTCGTCGGCCGGATTCAGGCACGGGGCCAGGCAGCGGTTCAGCTGCGCCAGGGCGCAGGAGGGTGCCCCGCGCGCCGGGACCGGCTTGGTGCACTGGCGCAGCGGCCAGGCGTCCTGCACCGCCTGGACGGCCTGTTCGGCCTCGGCACGGGCGGTGAACGGGCCCCAGTACTGCGCGTCGTCCGGATGCACGGCGCGCACCAGCGACAGCCGCGGGAAGCGCTCGCTGGTCAGCTTGACCCACCACAGCTTGTCTTGGCGGCGCGAGCGGCGGTTGTAGCGGGGGGCATGGGCGGCGATCATGCGCAGCTCGCGCACCTCGGCCTCCAGCGGCGTGGCGCAGACGATGTGGTCGACGCCGGACGCGATGCGCAGCATCTCTTCCATGCGTGAGCGGGTTTCGGACGCGGTGAAGTACGTCGCCACCCGCCGGTGCAGGTTGCCGCTCTTGCCGACGTACAGCACCTCGCGGCCCTGCTCGTCGGGCAGCTTCGGATTCGTGCCCGCCACCCAGAACCAGTAGACGCCGGGGGCCTGGGGCAGGTCCTTGGCCCAGACGCGCTTGGCGCGCCGCTGCGGGGAGACATGCCCGGCGAAGGCCGTCAGGTCGTCCAGCGTCGACACGCCGAACGCGCCGAGGCGTTCCAGCAGGCCGTACAGCACCTCGACCGTGGCGCGGGCGTCCGAGAGCGCGCGATGGTCGGGCTGCTGCGTGGTGTGGAAGTGCGCGGCCAGCGTGTGCAACTTGCAGTTGGGCACCTCGTCGCGCAGCAGGCCGTGCCGGGCCAACACCATGGTGTCCACGACCGCGAAGCCCGGCCATTCGTAGCCCAGGCGTTCGCTGGCCCGTTTGAGGAAGCCCACGTCGAACCGCGCGTTGTGCGCGACCAGCACCGTCCCGGCGGCGAACTGCAGGAAGCTCGGCAGCGCGGCGTCGATCGGCGGCGCGTCGGCCACCATGGCGTCGGTGATGCCGGTGAGCACGGTGATCGCGGCCGGGATATGGCCGTCGGGGTTGACGAACGTGCGGAACTCGCCGAGGTTCTCGCCCCCGCGCGTGCGCACCGCGCCGATCTCGGTGATCGCGGCGTCCGCGCCCGCGCCCGTGGTCTCCAGATCGACGACGCAGAACTCGACCTGGGCCAGGGGGACGCCCAGGTCGAGCAGGCTCGGCTGCACGGCCTGGCCCCGGGTGGGGGTCGGTGCCGACGGATGTGCAGGTGCTGCCATGCCTTCGAGGGTAGACGCCGCCTCTGACAATTCCGGCGGATGGCGCACAGGCGAGCCGCTGCGACGCCGCCGGGGATCTGGAGCGATGGCGCGGNGTGCGGCCGGGCCCGCGACACGCCGAGCGAAAAGTGTCAGAGGCGTGCTGTTGGCTAGAGGGCATGGACATGATGACCATCGATTGCGCCCGATGCGCCGGTCGCGGCGCGAGCTGCCAGGACTGCGTCGTACAGCTTCTGCTCGAACCCGAACTGCCCGTGCGGCTCACCGCCGCCGAACAGGCGGCCGTGGCCGTGCTGGCGTCGCGCGGCATGCTGCCGCGGCTGCACCCGGTTCCCGTGAGCATCACGGAGTCGGCCTGGCCCGAGCCGGTGGAGCAGCTGCTCGCCGTGGGCTGAGACGGGACGGACGATGGGCGCTGGGGCACACAAGCAGGGCGGGCAGAATGGGGCGCGTGAGGTCACGGCAGGCTCGTCCGGATCGGCCCGGAATCCGCTGGGTCGGTGGGGCGGGCGCACGGTCAGCGATGGTGCGTCGGCTCGTGCGTGGCGTCGTCGCACCGCTGATGCTCGTGGCGGTGCTCACCGTGGCCAGCGCCTGCGGCCCGGCGCGCCCCGCGGCAACACCCTCGCCGCTGCCCGCATCGGCGTCGGCGCTGGCGGCGCGGTTGACCCAGGTGGTCGCCACCGGCGACCGTGCGGGTTTCGATGCGCTGTTCCCGGCGTCCGACGACACGCCGGCGCCCGCGGCGGCGAGCCCGGCCGCATCCGGGATCGCGGCCTCGGCGGGGCGCCGCGACCTGCTGTGGACGAACCTGCGTGCGCTGGCGTCCGTCACGTTCGAGGCCGGGCCCGACGCGGGGACGTTGCGGGTCGCCTGGACGGTGGGGCCGCCCGACGTGGCCCCGGCCTGGCAGCTGGTGGACGGCGTGGTGTGCGGCACCGGGGGTTGCGGCTTGCGCAACCTGGCAGGCATGGCCGGCGAGCCGGCGCCCCTGTGGGTGCTGCAGCCGATCGTCGTCACGACGTCGCCGACATCGGCGACACGCCCGGACGTGGCGGTGATCTGGGACGGCACCGGCCCGGACGTCTGGCTGGCCGCGGCGCAGGCCGGCGTGCAGGCCGTGCAGGCGGCCGACCTGAGCGGGCTGGACGATCCGTCCGGCGCCCCTGCCGGGCTGGTGGTCGAGGTGCCCGAGAGCTACACCGCATTCCAGGGCCAGCTGGGGCAAAACGGCGCCGACTTCGTCTGGACGGGCGCGCTCACCTGGACGCTGGACTCGGGCCTGCCACCCGCGGCGGTGTCCGGCACCCCCGACCGGTCGGACGGCGCGTCGTGGCACACGCCGGCCGCGGCGGTGCGGGTGGTGGTCAATCCGTCGGGCACGACCAGCCTGACGGCGTCACAGCGAGCCGCGCTGCTGGCCCATGAGGCCGTGCACGTCGCGACGGCCGGGCACCCGGCGGCGTCCGGACGCACGTGGGTCGCCGAAGGTCTGGCCGAGCTCGTCGGGCTCACGCAGGACGCACAGCTGGCCAGTCAGTCGCAGGCGCAAGCCCGGGCGGCGTGCGGCCCGGGCGGTCTGACGCCGCCCTCCGACGCGAGCTTCGCGGGCGGGGATGCCGAGCGCCAGGATGCGAGCTACGCCGTCAGCTGGCAACTGCTGACGCTGTTGCGGGCCCACGAGCCCGCGGCGCAGGCGCAGCGCGACATCGTGGCGCTGTGGGATGCCTCCGACGCCTCGGCGGCCGTCCTGACCGATCTGGCCGCCTGGTCGTCGGCCTGGTGCGCGGCCCGGTAGGGGGCTACAGCCGCACGCCGTCGTCGAGCGGTGCGGGGCGGTGGCGGGGCAACACCACAAACAGCAGCAGGGCCAGGCCGAGCCCGAAGCAGATGCCGGCGGTGAGGGTGACCCAGCCCGGCAGCGTGTGGACGAAGATGCGCACCACTGCGACGACCACCGGGCAGACGAGGAGCACGACGGCGATCCAGCCGATGGGATTGTGGGACACCCGCATCCGCTGCGGCACCGGCGGCACGAAACGGTCGGCCGGGTCGGGCGTCGGATCGGCCGCGTCCAGCGCGCGGTCGAACGAGAAGGCGTCCGCTGGACGATACGGGGTGGTGGGCGGCGCGGGTTCGGGGATGACCGGGCCGGCGACCCGGATGCCGAACTCGTCGTCCACCAGGTCACGGAAGCGGGCGTCGAAGTCGTCTTGGCTCATGGCGCCACCCCCCATCCTGTCATCGCCGCTTGCCCCGGCCGCATCGGCCCTGCTGCCCAGTGTAGGCGCGCGGGATGTGGTGGGATGGTGACCGATACATGCGAACCGGGAGGATGGGCGCGCGATGCGTTTCTATGACTTCATGATCCGGTGCGTCGGGGTGCCGCTGTTCGGGCACATCCTGCACGCCCGGTTGACGAACGCGCAGGCGATCCCGCGCGAGGGCCCGGTGATCTTGGCCGCCAACCATCTGGGCGGCATGGACGTGCTGGTGGTTGCGGCGTTGATCGAGCGGCCCATCGTCTATCCGGCCAAGGCCGAGCTGTTCCAGGGGCGCGGCGTCAAGCGGCTGCTGGGCTGGTGGTTGCGCAAGATGGGGCAGGTGCCGATCGACCGGTCGGGCGGACGCGCCAGCGCGGACGGCCTGCGGCCCCTCGTGGAGGTGTTGGCTGCCGGCGGCGTGGTGGGCATCTTCCCGGAGGGCACGCGCTCGCCGGACGGGCGCCTCTACCGCGGCCACACGGGCGTGGGGCGGCTGGCGCTGGCGACCGGGGCGCCGGTGATCCCGCTGGGTATGAACCGGACGCACGCACGTCCGGGCTTCCTGGGGTTCCCGACGATGCGCGACGCCCAGATCGAGTTCGGTTCCCCGATCGAGTTCCCGGCGCCGTCCGGCCAGCAGGCGGACGCCGCGGCGGTGCGACGGGCGACCGACCAGATCATGGCCGGCATCCAGCAGATCACCGGACAGTCGTACGTGGACGTGTACGCGAGCCGGGTCAAGAGCGGTGCGCTGGATGCGGCGACGGTCGAGACGTTCGTGCGCAGCCGTCCCGGNGAACCAGAGCCATGCCCGCCTGCGTCCGTCGACACCGACCCGGTGTCGGGGACGGCGGTCTGAGCCATGGACAGCAGCCAGAGCCTGCTCCGCTCGATGTGGCGTGCGGGTGGCCTGCTGCGGTTCGCGATGCTGGTGCTCGCGTGCGCCGTCAACGGGCTGCGCGACCCGCAGGCGCTGCATCCGCGGCTGCTGGTGGCCGTGTGCGCCGTGATGGCGGCGTGGAGCGTGTGCACCTGGTTCTGGAACCAGAGCGCGCGTCGGCGCACCTGGGTCTGGATGATGCTGGACATCGTGGTCACCGCCGCCATCGTGGCCACCTCGCGGCCGGTGCTGGGTGAAACCCTGCTGCGCGACAGTTTCCTGGGTGTGAGCGTCTACTGGATGGCGGCCGCGCCCATCGCGGTCGCCATCTGGAAGGGACCGGTGGCCGGGGCCGTCGCCGGCGCGGTGCTCGGGCTGGAGCAGTTCTTGCAGCTGCCGTCGCTGGCGCCGCGGGCCTGGCTGGATCTGGTGTGCATGGTGATTGTGCCGGCGTTCGTCGGCCTGGTGGCCACCGAGCTGGAGGTGCTGCTGCGCCAGCGGGACAAGGATCGCGCGGTGGCGGCGGCGCTGGCCGAGCGTGAACGGCTCAACCGCATCGTCCACGATGGTGTGTTGCAGGTGCTGGCGATGGTCGAGCACGAGGGCGGCGATCTGGGCCCCAAGGGCGTCCGGCTGGCCAGACTGGCCGGTGAGCAGGAGACGCGGCTGCGCGGGCTGCTGCAGGATAGGGGCATCGCGTTGGACGCCGAGGGCAGCGCGTCGGGGGACACGATGACCGATCTGGTGTCGATGGTCATGCTGCGCGAATCGCCGTCGGTGAGCGTGTCCGTGATGGCGGGCGCGGTCGCCATGCCGTTGCGACGGGCCCGTGAGCTGGATGCGGCGATCGGCGAGGCGCTGACCAATGTCACCAAGCATGCGGGGCCTGATGCGCACGCCTGGATCCTGCTGGAGGAGGACGGCGGCGAACTCATCGTGTCGCTGCGTGACGACGGGGTGGGCATGACGGCGGCGCAACTGCGCGACGCGGCAGCGGCCGGACGGCTGGGGGTGCGCGAGTCGATTCAGGGGCGCATCCGGGCCCTGGGCGGGGTGTGCAGCTGGCGCTCGGAACCCCAGGGTGGCCTGGAGTGGGAGTTCCGCGTTCCGGTCGGGGCGTGAGGTGCCCTGGCGGTGCGGCATGATGGACGGAACAGACAGGGGAGGGCCCATGGCACAGGCGAGCGAGCAGGGGCGGCGCATCATGCTGGTGGACGACCACCCGATGTGGCTGGAGGCGTTGGAGGAGGACCTCGTCGAGGCGGGATTCGACGTGGTGGCCGTGGCCCGCGACGGGCGGGAGTGCCTGGCCCGGGCGCGCGCCGTGCGTCCCGATGTCGTGGTGATGGATCTCAACATCCCGGCGCCCAACGGCGTCGAGTGCATCCAGCAGTTGATGGGGGAACGTCCCGATCTCGACATCATCGTGGTGTCGGCATCGGGGGAGCGTGACGACGTCTTGGACGCCGTCAAGGCGGGCGCGAAGGGATACGTGCTCAAGTCGGCCAGCAAGGAGGAGCTGCTGCACGCCGTGCAGCGCACCGCCGCCGGCGAGGCCGTGTTCACGCCGGCGCTGGCCGGGCTGGTGCTGGGGGAGTACCGCCGGATGGCCACCGCCAAGCAGCATGGGGACGAGGTGCCCGAGCTGACGGCCCGGGAGACCGAGGTTTTGCGTCTGGTGGCGACAGGATTGAGCTACCGTGAGATCGCCGAGCGCCTGGTCGTGTCGCACCGCACCGTCCAGAATCACGTGCAGAACGTTTTGCACAAGCTGGAACTGCACAACCGGGTCGAACTAGCACGTTACGCCATCAAGCAAGGGCTTGATTCATAGGTATCTGTCGCGTGGTTGAGCCCGTAACGCAAGCAACGTCATGCGTGATCGCGTGCTTGAGCAGGCTCATCGAGATGAACCGAGCGCGCGGCTGACAAGGCACAGACAGCCGCCGCGTGGTGGGCCCACGCAAGGGTGGCTGTAACGCCGACAGCGTCGCGCTCAGAAGGGAGCGGTTGTCCCTAGTTTGACGCAGAGGTCGCGCAGTTGTTCCTGCTCGGCGGGGCTGAGCGCCCGCATGACGGCGTCGGCGACGCTGCGGCCGCGGCTGCGGTCGATGCGGCGCTGAACGGCACGTCCCTCTTCGGTGAGCTCGACGAGCACGCCGCGTCCATCCTGCGGATCCTTGTGCCGACGGACCAATCCGCGAGCGACAAGGCGATCCACCAGGCGCGACAGGCCTGGCTGGCTCAACAGTACGGATTCGCTGAGCGTGCGCATGCGCATCGGCCCGTGGTGCTGACGCAGCGTGTGCAGCACGTCGTACTCGTGCATCGAGACGTCGGACCAGATGTGCTCGGAATCGAAGTTGCGCAACAGAACTGAGTGCGCGACCAACAGAGCCTCCCAGGCCGCCTTAGCCCGGGTGGCGTCACTGTGACTGCTCGTGGGAGCGGTCATCTTCTTCGCACTCATTGCATTAAATCTACCAGAGTTGGGGGGAAGATCAAGGGGAAGGTGGTTGATGAAATATAGTCACGAAATGTTTTCGCAATAAGCCCCGGCAAGCGAAGTATGTGCTCGTGCGGGCCCGGATTCGGCAGATCTGCACCCTCACTCTGGCTCGCGTGCGCGGCGGTGCTCTGCCGCCTGAGGCTGATAGTTGTGCAGGATAAAAACGAAATTGGTTGGAGGTTTCGGGGCGAAGGCGCCAAACGGGCCCCCATCTACTGATGAGGGCCCGTTGGATGGAACACGTTCGCTGAGGGCGTAATCGTTACGCCTCCGTCCGCGCGCGCCGCTCCACTCAGATCGCGTAGTACAGCTCGAACTCGTAGGGGTGCGGGCGCAGCCGGATGGCGTCGATCTCGGCCTGCTTGAGGCCGATCCAGGTGTCGATGAGGTCGGGCGTGAACGCGTCGCCGGCCTGCAGGAAGTCGTTGTCGGCGCGCAGCGCGGCCAACGCCTCGTCCAGCGATGCGGGCACCTGCGGGATATCCGCGTGCTCCTCGGGCGGAAGCTCGTACAGGTCCTTGTCGACCGGCTCCGGCGGCTCGATGCGGTTCTGGATGCCGTCCAGGCCGGCCAGCAGGATCGCCGAGAAGGCCAGGTACGGGTTGCAGGACGAATCGGGGCAGCGGAACTCGATGCGCTTGGCCTTCGGGTTCGAGCCGGTGATCGGGATGCGGATGCAGGCCGAGCGGTTGCGGGCCGAGTAGACCAGGTTGACCGGGGCCTCGAAGCCCGGGACGAGCCGGTGGTAGCTGTTGAGCGTCGGGTTGGTCAGCGCCAGCAGCGCCGGGGCGTGCTGCAGCACGCCGCCGATGTACCAGCGGGCGGCATCCGACAGGTTGCCGTACCCCTGCTCGTCGTAGAACAGCGGCTT
>WRGV01000066.1 GCA_009787035.1 Propionibacteriaceae bacterium
ACGCGCGCTCGGCCTGCTCGTAGGCGGCCTCGACGTCTTCGCGGTGGTGCGTCGCCTGCCCGAGCACCTGCTCGGCGGCCGCCACCTCGGCGCGCAACTGCTGCTCCTGGGCGCGCACCTGCGCGGCCTCGGCCTCCAGCGCCACCGGGTCGCGACCGACCTCCTGCGAGCCCTGGGCCTGCTCGGCGCTGCGCCGACGCTCGGCCGCGATGGACGCCGTCGTCCGCACGCGCTCCCGCAACCCGGCCAGGCCGTACCACAGCTCCTGGGCCGCAGCCAGCGCAGGCTGTGCCGCAGCCGTCTCCTGCTCGGCGTGCTGCTCGTCAGCCCGCGTGCGGTCCACCTCGGCCTGACAGTGCTCGCGCAGCTCCTGTCCGGCCGCCTCGTCGGCCTCACCGGCCTGCAACGCCTCGGTGGCCTGGGCCAACTCGTCGGCAAGCAACCGGGCCTTCGCGTCGCGCAGGTTGGCCTGCACCAGCGCCGCACGCCGCGCCACCTCGGCCTGGCGCCCCAACGGCTTGAGCTGGCGTCGGATCTCCGCGATCAGATCGGTCAGCCGGTCGAGATTGGCCTGCGTCGCCTCCAGCTTGCGGACGGCCTTCTCCTTGCGGCGGCGGTGCTTGAGGACGCCTGCCGCCTCCTCGATGAAGCCGCGGCGCAGTTCGGGCGTCGCGGCCAGGATCGCATCCAGCTGCCCCTGGCCGACCACGACGTGCATCTCGCGGCCCATGCCGGTGTCGCTGAGCAACTCCTGCACGTCCAGCAGCCGACAGGCACGCCCGTTGATCGCATACTCGCTGCCGCCCGAGCGGAACAGCGTGCGCGAGATCGTCACCTCTGAGAAGTCGATGGGCAGCGCCTGATCGGAGTTGTCGATCGTCAACGTGACCTCGGCGCGCCCCAGCGGCGCGCGGCCGGTGGTGCCGGCGAAGATGACGTCCTCCATGCGGGTGCCGCGCAGGCTCTTGACGCCCTGCTGACCCATGACCCAGCTGAGTGCGTCGACGATGTTCGACTTGCCCGAGCCGTTCGGGCCGACGATCGCTGTCAGGCCCGGCTCGAAGTTCAAAGTGGTCGTCGAGGCGAAGGACTTGAAACCCCGCAGGGTCAAGCTCTTCAGGTACACGGACGGTTCCTCCGGTCGGCGCAGTGNCGGTGCCCTACGGGCACACTCTATTCTGCCTCGTCCACGCCCGGGGCCGGCGCCACGGCTGCGCGCGTGTGCGAACGGAACGCCCAGATCCGGTTGACGATGAAGTTCACCGGCGTGCCGATCAGGATGCCGATCAGCTGGCCCCAGTATTCCCGGGCGTGCCAGCCCGAATCGGTGAAGAAGCCGCCCGACAGGTACAGACCCGAGCCGGGATGCGTCAGCAGGACCTTGACCACGAAGCCGACGGCCGCGCCGATGACGCCCGCCCCCATGAACGCGAAAAAGCCCCGCCACCAGGTGACCGGATGCCCGCGGAACGTCCAACTGCGGTTGAGCTGATAGTTCGAGGCGTTCGCCACCAGGAAGGCGACCACATAGACGACGTACGAGTAGCGCAGGGCCACATCGGAGCCCGGCCAGGTCCACACGGCCTCCCGGGCGAACGCGGCACCGCCGTGCGCCTTGTTCATGATGAAGGCCACCAGCATGTTGACCACGACGCCCGACGCGCCCACGATCGCGAACTTCACGAATTGCGTGAACAGTCGACCCCATCGGCCAGATACCAGCGTCGCCTGTTCCTGCCGCTTCGTCATGACAAGGAACCTACCATCACCATGGAACACACAACCCGGCTACAGCCCAGCTTGGCGGCTTCATGATCCGACTTGACAGGAAGGGCACAGAAATGAGGAGCGGTTCATGAACGGCTCCCGCACGATCGGTGTGCCGCAGCGCGGGCACGGCGCCCCGGTGCGACCGTACGCCGACAGCTNGCGGGCGAAGTAGCCGGACGTGCCGTCCACGCCCACGTAGAGCGCATCGAAGCTGGTGCCACCCGCTCGGATCGCATCGTCCAACACCGCGCGCACCGCATCGAGCAGCCGGTGCGCCTGTGCCACGGACACCGCGCGCCCCGGCGTCGCGTAGTGCAGCCGCGCCCGCCACAGCGACTCGTCAGCGTAGATGTTGCCCACGCCGGAGACGACCCGCTGGTCGAGCAGCACCCGCTTGACCGCGGAGCGCGATGTGCGCAGACGCGCCACCACGTCGTCCGGGTCGAACTGCGGATCCAGCGGATCGCGGGCTATGTGCGCGACCGCGGCGGGCAGCTCGGCGCCGCCGGATGCCAGCGCCAGCCCGCCGAACATGCGCTGATCGTCGAAGCGCAGCTGCGGGCCGTCGTCGTCGAAGCCGATGATGACGCGGGTGTGCGGTCGAGGTGGTGCGGACGCGGCGTCGATGCGCAACTGACCGCTCATGCCCAGGTGGGCCACCAGCGCGTCCCCGTCCGGGAAGGGCACCCACAAGAACTTGCCGCGACGCCGGGCGACACCGAACGTGCGTCCGACCAACTGGTGTTCGAAGTCCGCGGGACCCGCCGCGTGTCGGCGCACCGAACGCGGCTCAAGCACGCGCACGTCTGCAACTACGCGGCCGGCGACGGTGCGCTCCAGGCCGGCGCGGACAACCTCGACCTCGGGCAGCTCGGGCATCGGCTCAGGCGGGGGTGCCCGGCTCGTCCGCGATCAGGATCTCGTCGGCCTCGATCACGACCGGCTCCATGCCGGCGCGGATGGCTTCAAATGCGAACTGGGCCGCCTGCTGCTCGGCCTGCTTCTTGCTGTGGCCCTCGCCGCACGGGAAGAGCTCCTCGCCCACGCGCACGGCGGCCGTGAAGATCTTCATATGGTCGGGCCCCGTCTCCCCCACCTCGTACGACGGCGCCTCGCGCCCGGCCTGCGAGCACAGCTCCTGGAGCGACGTCTTCCAATCCAAACCGGCGCCCAGCGTCGCGGCATGGTCGATCAGCGGCATGAAGCAGTGCTCGACAAAGCGGCGAGCACCCGGGATGGACGTCAGGTACATGGCCCCGATCAGCGCCTCGACGGTGTCGGCCAGGATGCTGGTCTTGTCGTGGCCCCCGGTGGCCGTCTCGCCCTTGCCGAGCTTGACCATCGGCCCGATCTGCAGGTCGCGGGCCACATCGGCGAGGCTGGCCGAACTGACGACGACGGCCCGGATCTTGGCGAGCTTGCCCTCCGCGGCGTCCGGAAACTCGCGGAACAGCCGCTCGGTGACGATGACGCCGAGCACCGAGTCGCCCAGAAACTCCAGCCGCTCGTTGTGCTGGATCTGTCCGTGCTCGTACGAGTACGAACGATGTGTCAGCGCGAGATCCAGCAGCTCAGCGGTGACGGGAATTTCGCATTCACGCAGGACGTCCAGAAGGGTCGTGCCGGGAACGGGGGATGCCTCATCTTCCGACGAGAACATGGTGCTGTCCGGACGCCTAGACGTCCACAACCTGCCGACGCTCACCGCGCGGCCCGTACTGGCCACATTCGGGGCACACCGTGTGAGGCATGTGCCGGGCTCGGCACGCCGGATTGGCGCACGTCACCAGGGTGACGGCCGCGGCCTTCCACTGCGCACGACGGGAATGCGTGTTGCTGCGAGACATCCTGTGCTTCGGGACTGCCACTGTCGTTCTCCTCCACTGCCAACGATCACTTCTCACCACGGGCACGGGCGAACGCCTCACAATCCCCATGGAACGGTGACAGTCTACCCGGAGCCCCTACCGGCGGGGAAATCGCACCAGGTGGATTCCGGGGGTCACGCTCACACGGTAATCACGACGGGGACGATCATGGGACGGGCCCTGAAGGCCCGGCTGACCCACTGCCCCACGACCCGGCGCATGGCCCGGCGCAGCTGAGGGACGTCGTCTTGGCCGTCGTCCAGCGCGTCGACGAGCGCATCGCGCACCTGCGTGGTGACATCGTCGAACAGGTGCGGATCGTCCAGAAAACCGCGGGCGTGCAGGTCCGGGCCCGACACGAGCGTGTGCGCGCGCAGATCGACGGCCGCCACGATCGAGATGAAGCCTTCCTCGCCGAGGATGCGCCGGTCCATCAGGCTGGAGTCGGAAATGTCGCCCACGGTCGCGCCGTCCACGAAGATGAAGGACGCGTCGACCTGCCCGACCTTGCGCGCCACGCCGTGCGCCAGGTCGATGACGTCGCCATCCTCGACCACCAGCACGCGGTCGGCGGGCACACCGGTGGAACGGGCCAGCCCGGCGTTGGCCACCAGGTGCCGCGGCTCGCCGTGGACCGGCATCGCGTTGCGTGGCTGGACGATGTTGTACAGGTACAGCAGCTCGCCAGCGCTGGCGTGTCCGGACACGTGCACAAACGCGTTGCCCTTGTGGACGACCGTGGCACCCAACTTGGTCAGGCCGTTCACCACCCGGAACACGGGATTCTCGTTGCCGGGGATCAGGCTGGACGCCAGCAGCACGAAGTCGCCCGGGTTGATGTGCACGACCGGGTGTTCGCGGTTGGCCATGCGCGCCAGCGCCGACAGCGGCTCGCCCTGCGATCCGGTGGAGACGACCACGACGCGGCTGTCGGGGTACGAATCCAGGTCGTCCAGCTCGATCAGCGTGTCGCCGGGCACCTTGAGGAAGCCCAGGTCGCGGGCCACGCTCATGTTGCGCACCATCGACCGTCCCACGTAACAGACCTTGCGGCCGTGCTTGGCGGCCAGGTCCATGATCTGCTGGACGCGGTGCACGTGCGAGGCGAAGCAGGCCACGACGATCTTCTTGGTCGCCTGGTTGAACACGCGCTCCAAGGCGGGCTGCACGTCGATCTCCCAGGGCGTGAACCCGGAGATCTCGGCGTTGGTGCTGTCCGCCATCAGCAGATCGACACCCTCCTCACCCAGCCGGGCGAAGCCGCGCAGGTCGGTCAGCCGGTGGTCGAGCGGCAGCTGGTCCATCTTGAAGTCGCCCGTGTGCAGCACCGTGCCCGCGGGCGTGCGGATGGCGATCGCCAGCGCGTCCGGGATCGAGTGGTTCACGGCGAGAAACTCGCACTGGAACGGGCCAAGTGCGACGGTGTCGCCCTCGGTCACGCGGTGCAGCTGCGTGTCCGGCAGGCTGTGTTCCTTGAGCTTCGCGCCCAGCAGCGCCAGCGTCAGTGCGCTGCCGTAGACCGGGATGTCCCCGCGGCGAGCCAGCAGGTACGGCACGGCGCCGATATGGTCCTCATGCCCGTGCGTCAACAGGAGTCCGATGACGCGATCGAGCTTGTCACTCAGGTAATCGAGCCCCGGAAGGATCAGATCGACGCCGGGCAGATCGTCGTCCGGGAAGAGCACGCCGCAGTCGACCAGCAGCAGGTGGCCGTCGATCTCGAAGACGGTCATGTTGCGGCCCACCTCGCCGACACCGCCCAAGGGGACGATGCGCAGCGTGTCAGGGGCGAGTGCGGGCGGTGTCTGCAAGCCGGTCATCACAGCGCAAAGCCTACGCGACCCACCCTAGGACACCGTTGTCTGATCACCACCCGGCCGAATCGGCGGGGACGATAATGGAGGTGTCTTTTCCAGAAAGGATCTCCCATGCCCACTGCGCGCGCCTACGCCATCGACAGCCCCACAGGCCACTTCGCCCCCACCACGATCATCCGCCGCGAGCCCGGCCCGACCGAGGTGATGTTCGACATCGCCTACTGCGGCATCTGCCACTCGGACATCCACACCTCCCGACAGGAATGGGGCCCCGCNCTCTACCCGCTGGTCCCGGGCCACGAACTCGCGGGCATCGTCACCAAGATCGGTGACCAGGTGACCAAGTACAAGGTCGGCGACCGTGTCGGCGTGGGCTGTTTCGTCGACTCCTGCGGGCACTGCGACCTGTGCCGCGCCGGCACCGAACAGTTCTGCCACGAGGCCGTCTTCACCTACAACTCCATCGGGCGCGACGGACTNCCCACCGCCGGCGGCTACTCCACGTCGATCACCGTGGAGCAGGACTACGTCTGCCGTATCCCCGACTCCATCCCGCTGCAGCAGGCCGCACCCCTGCTGTGCGCCGGCATCACGACCTACTCGCCGCTGAAGCGCTGGGGCGCGGGTCCCGGCAAGCACGTCGCCATCATCGGCATGGGGGGACTCGGCCACATGGCGGTGCAGATCGCCGCCGCGCTGGGCGCGGAGGTCGAGGTCATCTCCCAGACCCGCAGCAAGGAGGCGGACGGACGCCGCTTCGGCGCCAAGGCCTATCACGCCCTGACCGAGGACGGCACGCTGGAGCGCCTGCACGGCCACTTCGATCTGATGCTGTCGACGGTCGCGGCCGGGCACGACATGACGCCGCTGCTGGGCTGCCTGCGCACGTATGGCACGTTCGTCGACGTCGGCATGCCCGCGGACAACGCCAGCCTCAACCTGCGCGCACTGTGCGCCGGCAACAAGGTCATGGCCGGATCGCAGATCGGCGGCATCGCGCAGACCCAGGAGATGCTCGACTTCTGCGCCGAGCACGGCCTCGCCGCGCAGGTCGAAGTCATCGCGGGCGCCCAGATCGACGAGGCCTACGAGAAGGTCATCCACTCGCAGGTGCACTACCGCTTCGTGATCGACACGTCCACGTTCCCCACGGAATAGGCGCTACGGCGACAGCAGCACGGCGAAGCTGTTGTTGCTGGCGTTGACGCTGCTGACGGTGTTGACCGACGTCCAGTACTGACCAGAGATCGAGTCGTCGATGTGGAACTGGCCGGTGCGGGCGTTGTAGCCATCGATCAGCAGCGTGTGGCTGTTGCCCAGCAGCGTCCGTCCGTAATAGCTCGTGCTCACGACCTTGGGCGCCGCCAGGTTGATCGTGCCCCAGAACATGACCGGCATGCCCTGCATGACGTAGCTCTGGAAGGTGGCCATGGAGGCCCCGGAGATGTCCTTCGACCCGGCGGCATATCCGTCGGCGAAGGCGGCCACGGCCGGGGGCCAGACCTGATAGGAGGCCATCGTCGGGAACCCGGGCGCGGCTTGGCTGAACGGATCGCCCACGTACCCCTGGTTGGGGTTGCTGCTGCGCGGGAAGGCGCTGAGCATCGCCGTCACGCTTTGGCCCTTGGTCGCCGACAGCGCGGTCAGCCCGTTGTACATGGCGACGATCTCACAACCCTGGTAGGCCCCGATCGCGTTCTGGTTGACGGTGCCGGCGTGCAGCATCACCTCGAACGGCTGTCCGTCCGATCCGAACGTGTACGTGCCCGTGCCGACCGGGAACGTGCCCGGGGGCATGTGCCAGGTGGTGCCGGAGCGGTAGTAGTACGCCTGCGTGGGCGCGGACGCGATGGGCGTCGCCTTGGACACGAGCTTGATCCGGATCGCCTCCATGCGGTAGGCCAGGCCGCTCGTGCCGGCCGTCTGCCCGTTACACGTCCACGACAGCCAGCCGAGGTTCTGCACCTGCACCTGGTAGCAGATGTCGAACGACGCGGCGATGCCCCCGGTCAGGCTGAGCTTCACGGCCTCCATGCGCAGCGCCTTGCCGACGGTGCCCGCGATGGCGCCGTCGGTCACGCCGGCCTGCCAGCCGGTGTTCTGTACGTATGCCTGGTACTGGACGCCGCCGTCCACGCCCTCCGGCAGATCGGCCAGCGACACCTTGAGCGCCTCCATGCGCAACGCCTTGCCGACGGTGCCCGCGATGGCGCCGTTGCTCACACCCGCCTGCCAGCCGATGTTCTCCACGTGCGCCTGGTAGTCGATCTGGGGCGGGGCGTACAGGTACGACTGGGCGGTCGTCCCCGGGGCCTGGCCACCCTTGGCGACCAGCACGATCTGGATGGCCTCCATGCGCAAAGTGAGCCCGGTGGTGCCCGCCGGTGCACCGTCGCTGGCCCAGCCCATCCAGCCGATGTTTTGGACATGGGCGCGGTAGTAGACGTCGTACTGGTCGCCGATCGCCCCGGTCAGCGAGATGGTGATGGCCTCCATCCGCAGCGCCTTGCCGGTCGTGCCCGCGACGGCACCGTTCGTCACGGCGGCCTGCCACCCGATGTTCTGCACGTGGGCGGCGTACTCCACGCCCCCGGCCACGTCGGACCCCGCGAGGTTGATCCGGATGGCCTCCATCCGCAACGACCGGCCCGTGGTGCCG
>WRGV01000067.1 GCA_009787035.1 Propionibacteriaceae bacterium
TCGGGCTGGTCACGTTGTCCGGCGCAGAGACGACGGCGAGGCCGCACTCGGGCAGACGGGTTTGCCCGTCCGACAGCCTCCCCGGATCGCCAACCACGTGGCCTGCCATTCTGGGTGACACACGACCAAACACAGGAAGTTCCCGTCCGCGCACATCCGGAATGCACCGACTGCTCATCCACGAGGAGACTGCCTCTATGCGGGGCTATCTGCGCAAACGCGACGCGACACTCGCGCTGATCGAGCACCGTCTGGATCGGCACATCGCGCTTCACAGGTGCCGGCCCGTTCCAGCCGTGTCTGCACGCCGACCGAGCTGGCGGCCTCTGGATGTCTGGCTTCGGCAGCGGCGTGACCGCCGCCATCTGCTCGCCCCGCGTCGTGACGATGAACGTCTCGCCGGCATGGGCGCGGCGCAGCCGCATCAAGGGGTTGCGCCGATCCGGGGTGCCTCTGAAAGACCTCGGGCAGGCAGTCGGCCTCAGCGAGTCGCAGATCTCGCGCATCGCCACACAGCCGGAGAGCGCCCTGCCTGCCGCGACAGCCATGGAGTTGGTGCACATGGCACAGCGTGGTGAGATCGACCACGAAGGCTTCGTCGAGTGGCTGAAGGTCTGGCCGTACGAACCCCAAGACAAGCCCGCGACCATTCTTGACGACACCGTGTTTCGCAGCAACAGCGGGGATGCTGCCAAACATGCCTCCTTCGTGCAGACCCTGGGTGTCATCTGCGATCGGCAAGCAGTGATCATGGCTGGCCCACCAGGTGCAGACAAAGGGCATGCGCGCACAGAACGCGTCCCCACGGACCGGGCTTGAATGCAAGCACTGGAACGGGGCGGATGCTCAACCGATGGGTGCAGAACTACGCCGAAGCCGGATCTGATCCCCGTGACGGGCTGGGAGCCTGGCACGTGCCATGCGCCGTGACGGACGAGCTGTACGGCGACGAGGTGCGATTCTCGTCGTGCACGACAGCAGTGAAGTCGGCCATGACGACCGCACCTGCTGGCGTGACCGTGACCACCACGTGGTACTACATCGCCACCGAGGATGCCCCTGGAGCGCCCTGGGCACCATGGCCCGCAGCTCATGAGTCAGCCACGCCTACCGACGGGCGTCATGGTCTCAGAGGAACTGCGCAACAGAGCACCGCTGTGCGCCCCTCGCTGAAGGATCTGCTACTCACAGACGGGAGACGGTTCACGGCTGACGTGCCACGACGCGAACACGACCGTCATCGCGAGATCGAACTGACCTGATGCTCCTGCGCGAAACGAACGTCATCGCCGTGCACCAAGCGCCATGAGCTCACCGTCGCTTCCCGGGACGTCAAACACTTCCGCCTGTTCGACGTGCCGCCGTCGAACCCGTTCGCCTGAGGGGAACGCGTTGAGAGCGGCGTGAAAGGCATTTCTAGTGCCTGTGAATGATCTGTCCATGTTCATATAGCCAGGAATGCCGGGGCGACGACGAAGGTGGACAATCGCGCGTCCGCGCCGCACCCCCACCCCATCCGACCGGCACATCCTGGGAACGACAAGCGACCATGCCTTGAGTGGCCGCGACAGCACCCCGCCCACATCAGCGGCACACAGCCAAGGAATACCTCAGCATGCCTTGGACGGCTTCAACTGCATCGTCCAGTGAGCCTCCCGCCAAGCCGTGTGCACCGGAACCGATGTCCGACCCCGCAATCCCGCCTCACCCTTGGCGCACAGGCCAACGCCAGGTAGTCGCGTGACCTGACGTAGTGATTCAGCAAAGTGACCACGCATATGCCCGCCCCTCAGAGCGTTCGAAGGAGGTCGCCGCTCGCCAGAGACCTCTCACACCACGGTCGCAGCTAACGACACCAGCTGAATTAATCCTGAGAACTTCTTCTATTTCACAGCTTCATTTTAGGAATGCGCGCTTGCCCGATTCCTTGGCATTTAGAGTACCTGTGTTTAACCTGTCTTCTTCTATATGTCCAGCCATGCGGCAGGACTGCCGAAACGGCTCGATCTTGCGCCAACCCTCAGACAACATCGCAAATCTCCTATCGATTCACGTTCTGACAAGTCCGTTCATCTACAGACAGACAACCACGGAGTACCATCGGTGTCCAACATTTGAGATTATTTGTCTCTCTATACGAACAGAATGCCTAGATTATTGACAGATAAGGCCCTGCGAACTACGCTAGAGGTACCTTCTCAGCTAGGCCGCACGGGGAGACCTCCCCAAGGATTCCCAGCCCGTGCGGTGGCAACTGGAAGGCTAGAAACCGCACGGTTGACCGACGACGGTCAACCCAGAAGCCTAAAAGGGAGTTCATAACATGTTCAACATCAAGAAGTGGATCGCTNTCGCCGTGACGGCCGCCGCCATGCTCGCCAGCGGTATGTTCTTCGCCCCGGCCGCACCGGCCAACGCAGCGNCTCTGGGAGCCTGCACGCCCAACACAACCTATGACGTCACGCTCAGCAACGTCGTCACGAATCCCATCATCACCCACCTCTCGGACAAGTACTCCGCCGGCGGTACCGACTTGACCGTCACGCGGACAGCAACCTTCAAGAGGACTGTCTCCGCCTCTGTCTCGGGAACCCTGACGGGCTCGGTCAACACATCAGTCATCATGGCCAAGGTGTCGGCCACCGCCAGCATCACCGCCGCCGCTTCCGGATCGGTTACGACGACCTCGTCCGAGTCACTCACTGCCACGGTCCAGAAGAACACAACTGGCTTCTTCTTCGATGGCCGAGTCACCGTGTCCGCCAGCTGGCAAGCCCGGCAGTGCTCGAGCTCTGGCTCCGTCACCACCATTTCCGGCTATGTGACCAGCTTCAACACGATCGCCGTCAAGGGGTACCAGTCGTGCAACAGCAACGCCAATGAGGCTGTCTCGCAGCAAGTCAAGAAGCAGTTCTGTTAGGAACAGCCGCCAACCCCGGCTCAAGCCGCCACAGACCAAGTCAACATGAACGGGTGGAGTGCAACTCTCATGAGTACTCCACCCGTTCATCGCATCTTCTACGGGACATGCGGAATCGCACCCGATTATGGAGTCGAGGCAGCAGCACGCTGTGGATGGACTATTCGCATCCAGTGAAGAGAAACTGTTTAGGGCCGACTCACCCGAGGGCCGTATCCAGTCTCAGTATACGGACATACTTGCTCACTTTCTGGAACTAGGGCAAGCTAAAAACGCAACCGAACTCGAATCTGTCGACACGATGACGTTCGCATGAACCACCTAAGGAGTACCTATGAAGCAATTCAAACCAGTTCCGCTTCTTTCCCTCCGCCGCGTCGGCGTGGGCCTTCTGGCCGCGACGACCCTGTTCAGCATGGTTGCCTGCAGCCAGAACACCAACAGCAACACCAGCGCGTCGTCCACGGCCAATCCGAACGACGTCACCCTCACCGTGCGCGGCTGTACGCCGCAGAACCCCCTGCTCCCCACCGATACCAACGAGACGTGTGGCGGCAACATCCTCGACGCCTCGGAAGCCAAGCTGATCCACTACAACTCCACCACCGCAGCACCCGAGCTCGACATCGCGCAGTCGATCACGACGACCGACGCCATCACGTGGGACATCAAGCTCAAGCAGGGCTACAAGTTCCAAGACGGCACCGAGGTCAAGGCCCAGAACTTCGTCAACGCGTGGAACTGGGGCGCCTACGGCCCCAACGCCCAGCTCAACTCGTACTTCTTCGCGATGATCAAGGGCTACGACGACGAGCAGTGCACCGACGCCAAGTGCAGCACCAAGCCCAAGGCCGACACCATGAGCGGCCTCAAAGTCGTCAACGACTACGAGTTCACGATCACGTGCTCCAGCCCGACCTCCAACCTGGAGACCCGCCTGGGCTACACGGCGTTCGCCCCGCAGCCCGACTCGTTCTTCGCCGACACGAGCGCCAACAAGGCGAACTTCACCAAGGCCCCGATCGCGGCCGGCCCCTACCAGGTCACGCAGGTCAGCGACACGCAGTTCACGCTGAAGAAGTTTGCAGGCTACTCCGGCAAGTACCCGGGCGTCGTCGGCACCCTCATCTTCAAGGTCTACACCGACATGAACACGGCCTACGCCGACGTCGTCGCCAACAACCTCGATCTTGACGACACTATCCCTTCTGACGACCTGGTCGGCAACCTATGGCAGAAGGACCTGGTGCAGGCGGACGGCTCGCCCCGCAACGGCTCGGCGACCACCGGCGTCATCGACGTACTGTCGTTCGCGCCAGCCAAGGTCGATCCGGGCATGGCAGACATCCGCATCCGCGAGGCGCTGTCGATGGCCATCGACCGCGCCAGCATCACCAAGACCGTGTTCAACGGGGCACGCACCCCGGCGACCGGCTGGGTCTCCCCCGTGGTCGACGGCTACAAGGCCGGCGCCTGTGGCCAGTGGTGCACCTACGACGCCGCCGAAGCCAAGCAGCTCTACCAGGCCGCGGGCGGTTACCCCGGTGGAACCATCAACCTGTGGATCAACGGCGATGGCGGCCACGGCCCGTGGGCCACGGCCGTGTGCAACTCGATCAAGAACACGCTGGGGCTCAACTGCGTCGTGCAGACCACGCCCGACTTCGCCACCCTGCGTGACAAGATCAACAACCGCCAACTCACCGGCATGTACCGCGGCAGTTGGCAGATGGACTACCCGTCGATCGAGAACTTCCTGACCCCGATCTACGCCACGGGCGCCTCGTCCAACGACACCGACTACTCCAACCCGACGTTCGACTCGCTGCTGAAGCAGGCGGCCGCGCAGACCGATCCCGACAAGGCCAACGAGGTCTACCAGCAGGCCGAGGCACTGCTGGGCAAAGATATGCCCACCACTCCGCTGTGGTACCGCGCCACACAGTTCGGCTGGTCGGACAAGATCAAGTCCATCAAGATGACGCCGTTCTCGGAGTTCGACTTCGGCTCCGTCGTCCTAAACTGAGCACCGACATCTGACACGGCACGCTGGGCGGGGGCCCTCGCGCTCCCGCCCAGCGTTGCCTTTCATTCATCCACCGCCGGCTCCGCCCGCACCCCGGGGCGCACGGCATCCAGTTGACTCGCGCCGCATCGCAGCGGCGCCTCGGGAAGGAGGTGACCACCGTGGGCAAGTTCATCACCCGACGCCTGCTCCAGATGATCCCCGTGCTGATCGGCACGACGCTGCTGCTGTACTTCCTGGCGTTCGCCATGCCCGGCGACCCCACCGCTGGCCTGTGCGGTGACCGCCAGTGCCCCGCCCAGTACGTGGCCCAATTCCGGGCCGAATACCATCTGGACGACCCGTTCTTCATGCAGTACCTCAACTACCTCAACAACCTGGTGCACGGCAACTTCGGCGTGCTGCTCAACGGCCACACCGTCGTGCAGGAGCTCGCAGTCCGCTACCCCAACACCGTCAAGCTCGCCGTCATCGCCGTCATCTTCGAGGCCGTGGTCGGCATGGCCGCCGGCATCCTGGCGGGCATCCGCAAGGGCGGGTTCATCGACACGCTGGTCACGCTGTTCACGCTGCTGCTGCTCTCGATCCCCGTCTTCGTCATCGGCTCGCTGGCCCAGCTGGTGTTCGGCATCAAGCTCGGCTGGTTCCCCGTCACGGCCGGCGATGGCGGCCTGTATTCGCTGCTGATGCCCGGCCTCGTGCTCGGTGCCCTGTCGCTGGCCTACTCGACCCGGCTGACCCGCACGTCGCTGGTCGAGAACCTGCGCGCCGACTACGTCCGCACCGCCAAGGCCAAGGGCCTGTCGAACGCGCGGGCCATCGGCATCCACGCGCTGCGCAACTCGCTGCTGCCCGTCATCACCTACATCGGCGCCAGCTTCGGCGGCCTGATGGGGGGCGCGATCGTCACCGAGCGGCTGTTCAACATCCAGGGCATCGGCCTGCTCATCTGGAACGGCATCCTGCAAAAGCAGCGCGTCGCCATCGTCGGGCCCGTCACGGTGCTCGTGCTGGTGTTCCTGCTGGCCAACCTGATTGTGGACGTGCTGTACGCCGTCCTGGATCCGAGGATCAGCCATGACTGAGATCGTGACAGCGGCCACGCCGCGCCCGGACGAACCCGCCAGCCGCGAGCAGGCGCGCTCGCTGTGGACGGACGCCTGGGACATCATGCGCCGGCGCCCCATCTTCTGGATCGCCATGGTGCTCATCGTCGTCTTCGTGCTCATGGCCGTCTGGCCCGCGCTGTTCCGCGCCGACAACCCGCTGCTGCCCAACATGTGCCTGCTCGAACGGGCCCGCCAGGCCCCGGGCGTCGGCGGCTCGGCATTCGGCTTCGACTCGCAGGGCTGCTCGATCTACGACCAGACGATCTACGGCGCGCGGGCGTCCATCCTCGTCGGCATCATCACCACCATCGTCGCCTCGGTGTTCGGCGCGATCCTCGGCACGATCGCCGGCTACCTGGAGGGCTGGGTCGATGCCGTGCTGTCGCGCATCGCCGACGTCTTCTTCGCGCTGCCGCTGCTGCTGGGCGCCATCGTCATCATGACGGCGCTGCCCACCCCGTCCAGCCCCTCGACCGGCAACTACTGGCTGTCGATCTTCCGCGTCGTGCTCGCCATGGCGCTGCTCGGGTGGCCGTACCCGTTCCGCATCATGCGGTCGGCGGTGATCCAGGTCAAACCCAACGAGTACGTGCTCGCCGCCCGCGCGCTGGGCGCCAGCCCGCTGCGCATGGTGACCTCGCACGTCGTCCCCAACTCGCTGTCGCCGGTGATCGTCGTGGCCACCAACGACCTGGGCAGCTACATCGCCACCGAGGCGACGCTGAGCTTCCTGGGCGTCGGGCTGCCGAGCTGGATCGTGTCGTGGGGCGGATCGATCTCGAACGCCTCCAGCCTCGGGCTGATCCGGCAGGCGCCGTTCATGCTGCTGTTCCCGTCGCTGTTCCTGTGCCTGACCATTCTGTCGTTCATCATGCTGGGCGAGGTCGTGCGCGACGCCCTGGATCCGAAGCTGAGGTGAGTCGCATGGTGACCCCGAACAATCCCATCAACCCGCCCGGCTTCGTCGGCGGGCATCCGGCCTCCCCCGATGCGGCCGAGACCATCGGCCCGGTCGCCACGACGGTCATGGCCCTGGACGCCACCGAGCCGCCCGTGCTCGGCCGGGCGATGAAGCGTCGTCCGTACCTCAAGGGCACCGTCGTGCTGCCATCCGACCACGCCTGGACGCCGCACGAGGGCGAGCACCTGCTCGACGTGCGCGACCTGCAGGTCGAGTTCCGCATGCGCGAGGGCGTAGCACACGCGATCAACGGCGTGTCGTTCCACCTCGACCAGGGCGAGACGCTGGCGATCCTCGGCGAATCGGGCTCCGGCAAGTCCGTGACCGCGCAGGCCATCATGGGCATCCTCGACACCCCGCCCGGATATGTGACCGGCGGCCAGGTGTTCTACTGCGGCACCGACCTGCTGACGCTGGCCGAGAAATCGCGCCGGCGCGTGCGCGGCGCGCAGATCGCGATGATCTTCCAGGACGCACTGTCGGCCCTGAACCCCGTGTTCACCGTCGGCAACCAGATCGCCGAGATGTTCCGCGTGCACCAGCACATGAACCGCGCCGACGCCGAGAAGCAGGCCATCTCGCTCATGGAACGCGTGCACATCCCCGCCGCGGCGCAGCGCGTGCGCTCGTACCCGCACCAGTTCTCCGGCGGCATGCGCCAGCGCATCATGATCGCCATGGCCATCGCGCTCAACCCGGCGGTGCTGATTGCGGACGAGCCGACCACCGCGCTCGACGTGACGGTGCAGGCTCAGATCATGAGCCTGTTGCAGGAGCTGCAGGCCGAGCGCAACATGGGGCTGATCCTGATCACGCACGATCTGGGCGTGGTGGCCAACGTGGCCGACCGCATCGCGGTGATGTACGCCGGACGCCTGGTCGAGACCGCGCCCGTGGGGCCACTGTACGCAAACCCGCGGCATCCGTACACGCAAGGTCTGCTGGAATCGGTGCCGCGCCTGGACACCAAGCTCGGCGAAATGCTGCCCGCCATCGGCGGCCTGCCGCCCAGCCTGCTGTCCATGCCGAGGGGCTGCCCGTTCCACCCGCGGTGCAAGTACGCCGTCGA
>WRGV01000068.1 GCA_009787035.1 Propionibacteriaceae bacterium
CAACGCCGGACGCCGAGCCGACGGCTCGACTGCTGAACCTGGACGGCGACCGCGCCGCCATCCGGGCCGCGACCGTGCACGCCGCGCTCGCGCTGATGCTGGAAGCGATCGGCGAGCGGTCAGAGGTCGTCTGAGCCGCCGCCTTGCCCGGACAGCTCGGCCAGCGCGTCGTCCAGACCGTCGGGGCCGACCAGCACCTCGCGGGGCTTGCTGCCCTCGCTGGGCCCGACGACGCCGTGGGTCTCCAGGATGTCCATCAGCCGGCCCGCCTTGGCGAACCCGACGCGCAGCTTGCGCTGCAGCATCGACGTCGAGCCGAGCTGCAGCTCGATGACCAGGCGCGCCGCGTCCAACACCAGGTCGAGGTCGTCGCCGATGTCGTCGGCCACGCGGCCCGCCGACGCGCTCGCGACCGCGCCGACGTCCTCCCGGTAATGCGTCTGGCTCTGCGCCCGCACGTGTGCCACAACCGCCCGCACCTCGGTCTCGGTGACCCAGGCGCCCTGCACGCGCATCGGGCGCGAAGCCCCCATCGGCAGGAACAATCCGTCGCCCTGGCCCACCAGCTTCTCGGCGCCGGGCTGGTCGAGGATGACCCGCGAATCGGTCGCCGACGACGTCGCGAACGCCAGCCGCGAGGGCACGTTGGCCTTGATCAGGCCCGTCACCACATCGACCGACGGACGCTGCGTCGCCAGCACCAGATGGATGCCGGCCGCGCGGGCCAGCTGCGTGATGCGCACGACGCAATCCTCGACGTCACGCGGGGCCACCATCATCAGATCGGACAGCTCGTCGACCACCACGACCAGGTACGGGTACGGCTTCAGCTCGCGCTCCGAGCCCGGCAGCGGCTGCAGCGCCCCCGAACGGACGGCCTTGTTGAAGTCGTCCACATGCCGGAAGCCGAACGCGGCCAGGTCGTCGTAGCGCTGCTCCATCTCCTTGACGACCCACTGCAGCGCGTCGGCGGCGCGCTTGGGACTGGTGATGATCGGTGTGACCAGGTGCGGGATGCCCTCGTAGTGGTTCAGCTCCACCCGCTTCGGATCGACCAGCATGAGTGCGACCTCGTCGGGCGTGGCGCGCATCAGGATCGAGACGATCAGCGAATTGATGAAGCTCGACTTGCCCGAGCCGGTGGCCCCGGCCACCAGCAGGTGCGGCATCTTGGCGACGTTGGCGACGACGAAGCCGCCCTCGACGTCCTTGCCCAGGCCGACCGTCAGCGGGTGGTGGTCGTTGCGGGCGCGCTGCGAGCGCAGCACGTCGCCCAGGCTCACGACCTCCTTGTCCCGGTTGGGGATCTCGATGCCGATCGCGCTCTTGCCCGGGATGGGCGACAGGATGCGCACCTCCGGGCTGGCTACGGCGTACGCGATGTTGCGCGACAACGCGGTGACCTTCTCGACCTTGACGCCGGTGCCCAGCTCGACCTCGTAGCGCGTGACCGTCGGCCCGCGCGTATAGCCGGTGACCTTGGCATCCACGTCGAAGTCGATCAGCACCTCGGACAGGCGGTGGACGATCGCGTCCGACGCCTCCGAGCGGGCCTTCGGCACCGTGCCGGGCTTGAGCAGCCCCGCATCGGGCAGCACATACAGCGTTTCGCCGTCGATCATCGGCTGCGCGGCCGGGCCCGCGGGCGGACGGTGCGCCGGGGCGGGCGGACGCCGCGGGGCCGTGTCCGGCCCGTCCGGCGGCTGCGTCATGGCCTGCGTCGGGATCATATCTTGCCCCACGACGTCGGTGGACAAACCGTCCTCCAGTTCGCCGGTGTCGATCAACGGGCTGGAGTAGGCGGGCGTGTCCGCATGTTCGATGGCCGCAGCCTCGCGCCGCTCGCGGCGTTCGCGCCGCTTGGCGGCCAGCGCCGCACCCCAGCCGCGCAGCATGGCGACGATCTCGCGGATCGGCTTGCCGACGATGATGATGATGCCGAAGATGCCGACGAAGGCGAGCAGGATGCCGGCCAACCAGTTGGGCATCAGCTGCGTCAGCATGGACGAACTCAGATAGCCGAGGAAGCCGCCGAACTCGCGCATCGCGGGGGCGCTGCTCGGCGCCGGCAACGGCGTGTGGAACAGGTTGATGACGCCCAGCACGCCCAGCAGCGCCACGAGCCAGCCGATGACCTGGCGCCCGGCGGGGCCGTTGGCCGCGGGGTTGCGCATCGTGCGGACGGCCATGGCCACCAGCAGCACCGGCAGCACATAGCTCAGCGCGCCCACGACGCTGGCGAATCCGTAATGGACGATCGTGCCCAGCACCCCGGGCAGCCCGAACCAGAACTGGGCGCCACAGACGATGGCGAGGAAGACCAGGAACAGCCCGGCGCCGTCGCGCAGCACGCCCGGTTCGATCGACGTGGCGCCGTGGCCGATGGCGCGCACGCCGCGTCCGACCAGGTGCGCCAGGCCCGTCCAGACCTTCGCGATGCCGCGCAGCACGGCGGGCGCACGGCCCGTGGACGCATCCGCCTGGGTCGCGGTCGCCGGGCGCGGACGCGATGCTGCGGACGTGCCGGTGCGCTTCGATCCCCCGTTCGCGGGGCGGGCATGCGAGCGCGAGGACGTAGAGGTCACCATGCTGGCAGGATAGCCGAGGCTGGGACCCAGCTGTGGCAGCCTCGCCGGACAGGACGGCGATCGGACGCGACGTCCGTCAGAAGTGCGAGTAGCCGGGCGCAGAGGACGGCCATGCGATGCCGTCCACCAGCACGGCGGGCGCAGTCTCGTCCTCGGGCGGGGGCAGCACCTGCCCCACGACGGCCCATTTCTCGGGCACATCGCCCAGGCGGAAGGTCGCAGCCAGCGCGTGGTCCTCGCCGCCGGTGAGCACGAAATCGAGCGGATCACGCCCCGTCGCCGCCGCGACGGCGCGCACGGGCTCGGCCACATCGAAGCTCTTCGAGTCGAGCGCGATCGTGACGTTGCTGGCCACGGCGATGTGCCCCAGATCGGCCAGCAGGCCATCGGAGACGTCGATCATCGCGCTGGCGCCCGCCAGGGCAGCCACACGCCCCTGGCCGTACGGCACCCGGGGACAGCGGTGTGTGTCGACGACGGCCTTGGGCGAGCGGAAGCCGCGCGCAAGCGCCGTCAGCCCCGCCCCGGCCCACCCGAGCCGGCCGCACACCGCGACCACCTGGTCTGGACGGGCACCCGCACGCGTCACCGGCGCCAGCCCGTCGGACTGCCCCACGGCCGTCACCGACACCATGATCTGGCTGGCCGACGAGATGTCGCCGCCCACCAGGGCCGCACCGGCCCGGTCGGCCTCGGCCCGCACGCCGGCCGAGAACTGTCCGGCCCACAGCTGCGGCACGTCGCCCGGCAGCGCCAGCCCGATCAGCAGCGCGACGCCGACGGCCCCCATGGCCTCCAGGTCGGCGTAGGCGGCCGCCACGCACTTGCGTCCGATGTCGAACGGCTCCGACCAGTCGCGGCGGAAGTGCACGCCCTCGACGAAGATATCGACGCTGGTCACAGCCGAACCATTCACCAGGAAGACGGCAGCGTCATCGCCGGGCCCCAGCGACACCGCCGGCGAGCTGGGCAGCCCGGCGATGATGTGATCGATCAGCGCGAACTCACCGAGTTCGGCCACGGTGCCGGCCTGAGGAAGCGATTGCGCCATGTCTCTACCGTAGCGTCTTCGCGGAGCCTCCCCGCGCCACCGCGTAAAAACGGGCACCTGCCGGGCGCCTCACCGCAGGGTCAGCGGACGCCGCAGTGCCTGCTCGATCAGATCGCTGATCAGATCGGCATAGCTCATGCCCTGATCCTGCCACAGCTTCGGGAACATGGAGATCGGCGTGAAGCCGGGCATGGTGTTGATCTCGATGATCGAGATGGTGCCGTCGGGCAGGACGAACGAGTCGACGCGGCTCAGCCCCTCGGCGCCGATCGCGGTGAACGCGCGCCGGGCGAGATCCTGCACGCGGGCCTCGATGTCGGGATCCAGCACGGCCGGCACCTCCAGATCGGCCTCGTCGGGCGCCAGGTACTTGGCCTCGTAGTCGTAGAACGCGTCGTCGGTGCGCACGATGATCTCGCCCGGACGGGTGACGCGCACCTCCTGGCTGCCGGGGGCCGGCCCCAGCACGGCGCACTCGATCTCGCGCCCGCCGAGCACACCCTGCTCGACGAGGATGCGCGAATCCCAGCGGCCCGCATCGTCCAGCGCCTGCGCCAGCCCCGCCTCGTCCTCGACCCGGCAGACGCCGACGGACGACCCCCCGCGCGCGGGCTTCACGTACAGCGGGTACGCCAGGTGCGCCTGCGCGACACGCGCCGCGACCGTCGCGGCATCCTCGTTCCGCGACGCGGCGACCCACGGCGCACTCGGCAGCCCGGCCGCCGCGAAGGCCATCTTGGTGAGGCGCTTGTCCATGCCGATCGCGCTGGCCGCGACGCCCGCGCCGACGTAGCGCAGCCCGCGCATCTCCAGCAGGCCCTGGATCGTGCCATCCTCGCCGAACGGCCCGTGCAGCACGGGGAATCCGACCTGGACATCGACCTCATCGACGAGACGGTCGTCCACCCGCGTGGCGAGCCAGACCCGATCGCCGTCGCGGCCGAGCACCGCCCGGGGACGCGATGCGTCCACCGTCGGCATCGTGGTGCCGTCGCCGGCGACCAGGCGGGCCAGATCGTCCGCGTCGTAGCGCACCCAGGTGCCGTCCTTGGCGATGCCGATGCCGTACGGCTGGTAGCGGGTGCGATCCAACGCGCCCAGGATCCCGGCCGCCGTCAGGCAGGAGATCTCATGCTCGCTCGACTGGCCGCCGAAGAAGAAGACGACTGGAACGGCCTGACCCATGCGAACTCCCCTCTCTGCCTGGCAAAGGCGCCATGACGCAAACACTGTAGCCCATGCGGTTGCACGAAGGGAGGGCTTCGAACCGACGTCAGCGACGGTCGGCTTCGCCGGGCACGACGCGCCGGTGCAGCTTCGGATCCCACCGTCCGGGTGGACACGTCTGTCCGCGCACGCGCTCGACCATGACGGTGATGGCGTCCATGATCGCCTGGCCGGCCGCATGCACGGCCGCCGCATCGGTGGGGTCGCGTCCGAACGCGCTCAGGTCGATCGGCTCCCCCGTCTCGATGACCACCGTGTGCCGGGGGAAAAGGTCCGGGTGCTGGCGCGGTGAGCCGTTGTCGGGACAGATCAGGTTCACGCCCCAATGCCCCACCGGGATGACCGGCACGCCCGTGGACAGCGCCAGCCGCGCGGCGCCGGTGCGTGGCTCCATCGGCCACTCCTGCGGGTCGCGCGTCGTCGTGCCCTCCGGATAGATGACGACCAGATGCCCAAGCCGCAGGTGCTCCTCCGCCGCGAGCAGCGCATCGTCGGCGTGCGTCGTGCCGCGGTAGACCGGCACCAAGCCGGCCCGCCGGAACAGGAAGCCGACCCCCGGCACCTTGAACAACGATGCCTTGGCAAGGAAGTACGGCCAGCGGCCGCTGTACGCGAAGTATTCGCCCATCATCGGCGGATCCAGGCTGGACAGGTGGTTCACCACCATCAGCGCCGGACCCGTCTGGGGCACGTTCTCTTGCCCGCGCCAGTCACGGCGCATGACCGGGGCCAGCCCGACGCGCAGCCCGCGTCCCATGAACGCGAACGCCCATGAGCCGCTCTCATGGTTGACCGCACGCAGCGGGAGACGTTTCTGTCTCCGGCTGCGCCGGGCCGGTCTCAGTGCGTCATCCACCCCACCATTGTCGCCGCAATGCGGGGCCTAAGGCCATCCCGTTCGCCGAATGGACGCACCAGATGCGGACGNANGCACGTCCGGCGNACCTCAGCGANGGGTCGTGGGCAGGTAGTCCGGGCGCGTGGCCTCGAAGGCCGCGATGTCGTCCGCATGCTGCAGCGTGGCGCCGATGTCGTCCAGCCCCTCCAGCAGCCGTGCGCGGGTGTGGTCGTCGATCGCGAAGTGCCACACCGCATCGCCCAGCGCGATGGTGCGCTGCTCCAGATCGACCGTCATCGGCCGACCGGGCGCCGCCTCGATGGCATCCCAGATCGCCTCGACATCCGCCGCGTCCAGCTTCGCCAGCAGCAGCCCGGCCTTGCCGGCGTTGTTGGTGAAGATCGGGCCGAACCGCGAACCGATCACCACCTGGAAGCCGCCGTCCTGCAGTGCCCAGACGGCATGCTCGCGCGAGCTGCCGATGCCGAAGTCGGGGCCGACCACCAGGATCGTCCCCACGTCGTAAGGGGGTTGGTTGAGGACGAACGTGGGATCGTCGCGCCACGCGGCGAACAGCCCATCGGCGAAGCCGGTGCGCGTGATGCGCTTGAGGTAGACCGCCGGGATGATCTGGTCGGTGTCGACGCTGGCGCGCCGCAGCGGCACCGGGACGCCCGTGTGCGTGGTGAATGCCTTCATCGTGGTTCCCTTCGCTCACAGATCCTCGGGGCCGGCCAGGTGCCCGGCGATGGCCGTCGCCGCAGCCACGCGCGGCGACACCAGATGCGTGCGCGAGCCCGGCCCCTGGCGTCCCTCGAAGTTGCGGTTGGACGTGGACGCGCACCGGTGCCCCGCGGGCACGCGGTCGTCGTTCATGCCCAGGCACATCGAGCATCCGGCGAAGCGCCACTCGGCGCCGGCCGCCACGAAGACGTCATCCAGCCCCTCGGCGACCGCCTGGGCCCGCACCCCCGCCGAGCCCGGCACGACGAGCATGCGCACGCCCGGGGCGACATGTCGCCCGCGCAGCACCTCGGCGGCCGCGCGCAGATCCTCGATGCGCCCGTTGGTGCACGAGCCGACGAAGACGTCGTCCACCCGAATGTCGCGCATCCGGGTGCCGGGCGCCAGATCCTGGTAGGCCAGGGCACGGCGGGCCGCGTTGCGCGCGTTGTCGTCGGCGAAGCTGTCCGGATCGGGCACCACGCCGTCCAGCGGAACGCCCTGACCGGGGTTGGTGCCCCAGGTGACGAACGGCGCCACCGCGGAGGCATCCAGGAAGACCTCCTTGTCGAAGACCGCGTCCGCGTCGCTGTGCAGATCGGCCCAGGCGGCCACCGCCTCGTCCCACTGCGCCCCGCGCGGCGCGTACGGACGGCCCTTGACGTAATCGATCGTGGTCTGGTCGGGGGCCACCAGGCCCGCCTTGGCGCCCCACTCGATCGACATGTTGCACAGCGTCATGCGGCCCTCCATCGACAGCGCCTCGATGGCGGGCCCGCGGTATTCGACGATGTAGCCGGAGCCGGCGCCGGTGCCCTCCTGCGCGATCAGCGCGAGCACCAGGTCTTTGGCGCTCGCGTCCGGACGCAGCGCGCCGGTCACCGTGACCGCCATGGTCGCCAACTTGCCCTGCGGCAGCGTCTGCGTCGCCAGCACGTGTTCGACCTCGGACGTGCCGATGCCGAACGCCAGCGCCCCGAATGCGCCGTGCGTGGCGGTGTGCGAGTCGCCGCACACGATCGTCATGCCCGGCTGCGTCAGGCCCAGGTTGGGGCCGATCACGTGGACGACGCCCTGTTGCGCATCGCCCAGCCCGTGCAGCGGCACGCCGAACTCGGGCGCGTTGCGGTTCAGGGTCTCGACCTGCAGGGCCGCCACCGGGTCTTCGATGGGACGGTCGATGTGGCATGTGGGCGTGTCGTGGTCTTCGGTCGCGAACGTGAGGTCGGGACGGCGCACGCGGCGCCCGGCCAGGCGCAGCCCGTCAAAGGCCTGGGGACTGGTGACCTCGTGCACGAGATGCAGATCGATGTACAGCAGGTCCGGCTCCCCCGGTGCACGGCGTACGACGTGGGCATCCCAGATCTTCTCGCTCAGAGTCTTCCCCATGGCCCCAGTATCCCCCGCGCGACCACGATGCGAGATGATAGTCTCACCCTATGGACGATACGAGTGGCGTGGGCGTGCTCGACAAGGCGGCGTCGGTACTCACCGCACTGGAGACCGGACCTCTCACCTTGGCGGGGTTGGTACAGACCACGGGACTGGCTCCCCCC
>WRGV01000069.1 GCA_009787035.1 Propionibacteriaceae bacterium
GGGCGGCTGGCCGCGGTGCGCGCGGTCGCCTCCGACGTGCTGCGCGCGGTGTCGGACGCCGAGCAGCGCCGCGGCTACGAGGACGACCTGGCCCGCCTGGTGGGCATGGGGGTGGACGACGTGCGCCGCATCACCGCGGAGACGCTGCGCCGCGCTCCGTCCGGGCCGACGCGCCGTCCGTCCGCGCCGGTGCAGGCCGAGCCGGCGTCGCAAGCCGTGCTCGTGACGCCGTGGCCCAATCCGTCCGACCTGAGGCTGGACGCCGAACGGGCCGTGTGCCTACTGATGTTGCAGTATCCGACGTTCTTCAGCACCGACTGGAATGGCTTGTCACTGCTGGATTTCCGGCATCCGGCCTATCGGGGCGTCTTCGAGGCGGTGCGCTCGCTGGCGTTCGATCCGAACGGCTGGGGCGATGCGGTGCAGCAGGCGACCACGGATCCGACGGTGCGCCGCCTGGAGCTGGAGCTGCTCGTCGAGCAGCCCCTGCTCGCCCCCGACGAGGCCTACGTGTCGGCCTACACCGCCCGGCTGCAGCTGATCCGTGTGACCGGTGAGATCGACAACCTCAAGAGCCGGATGCAGCGCACCAATCCGGTCGAGCACGCCGACGAGCACCGGGCCATGTTCGCCCAGTTGCTCGACCTGGAGCAGCAGCGCCGCGAGCTGCAGCAGCGCAGCCTCGGCCTGCCCGAGTGAGCGCCCCGGCATCTGGCAGATGCCCAGTGTGCTGACGGAGTTCGCGTGGGGGAGCGTCATCGCCCGGACCGGTCCTTCCGCGCCACCGTGCGCGAGGTGTTGGCGCCGCAGTCGCGGGTGTTGTCCGTTTTCGGGGGCGGACGGACGGCTCGGGGGTCATCTGGGTGCCCGATGCCGGCTTGGTCAGGGGAAAGGCCAGTTGTGAGGCTTGGGGACAACAAAGTGTTGTCCGTCTGAGTCCGTGCACAGCCGTTGTGTGCCCGGGGCGCCTCGGGTTGGCTGGGCCGCATGACCATCGAACTGCCAGCACCCGTCATCTTGACCCGCGACCAGGAGATCGACCTCGCCAAGCGCATCGAGGCCGGCCTGTTCGCCCGCCACCTGCTCGACCTCGCACCGTGCCCGGCCAACGTCGTGCCGCTGCGGCCAAGGCCCCCGCGCGGCGAGCTGGAGGCCGTCGCTGCGGACGGGGACGAGGCCTGGCGTGACTTCTTCCTCGCCAACCTGCGCCTGGTGATGTTCATCGCCATGCGGTGGTCGCGACGCTATCGGCTCGATGTCGAGGACGTCTTCCAGGAGGGATGCCTCGGGCTGGCCACCGCCATCCAGCGCTGGGATCACGCCCGCGGCACGAAGTTCTGCACGCTGGCCTGGGCGCAGGTCACCTGCTGGGTGCGGCGCGCCTGTGTCGAACGGGGCGGTGCGTGCGAGGCGCCGAGCTGGTGGATGGACACCCAGAACGACCTGCGCCGGCGCCACGGCGAGCTGCAGGGCGCGCTGGGCCGTGAGACGGTCACGTCCGAGCTGGCGACGACGGTGGGGCGCACGTCGGCGTGGGTCGAGCGCACGCTGGCCTGGGAGCCGCCGCGCAGCGTGTCCGAGCTGCCCGATGTCGAGGCGGAGCCGGAGCCCGAGACCGACGCGTCCGCCCGCATGCGCTGCTCGATCGGCCTGGCGCAGATGCCCGACCTGGAGCGCCGCGTGGTGATCGGACATTTCGGCTTGTCGGGGCGGGCATACAGCTACGAGTCGATGGCGGCGTCGCTGGGCTGTTCGGTGCGCCAGATCAAGGCCGCCGAGGTCCGGGGCCTGGTGCGGCTGCGCGGGTTGGTGACCGACATGGCCGAACAGGAGCTGGCGGCGTGACCCGCCCGCGTTCATCGCGCCGCGTCGGTGAGGCGCGCGATGACGCCACCCATCCAGTCCCAGTGGGCCTGGATGTCGTCCAGCAGCGCCAGCTGGTTGCGGGCCCGGTCGAGGTTGTGGCCGGCGCGGTCGATGCGGTAGTACACGTCGCCCTCGATGTGGTCGGTCAGGAAGCGCAGCGACGTCTCCAGCGTCATCATGCGCGCGCCGTGGCGCAGGTGGGCGAGCTCGCCGGGCGCCAGCACGGCGCCGCAGGCGCCCAGGTAGCCGGTCAGGAACGCTTCGAACAGCTCCGGGACGAAGCGCACGTGCGCGAGGTCGGGATCGTCCTCGGCGGCGCTGGCGGCACCCGACCGGATGGCGTCCCCCACGTCGTTGACGGCCAGCCCCGGCTGCACGGTGTCCAGGTCGACGACGCACAGGGGCTCGCCGGTGGCCGCATCGACCAGCACGTTCGCGACCTTGGCGTCGTTGTGCGTCACGCGCAGCGGCATCAGCGCCGGATCGTCGAAGTCGTGGCTGGCGGTCTCGTAGGCCAGTGCATGCGCGATCTCGTCGGCGACACCGGCGGCGCGCCCGCAGGGGTCGGCGGCGACGGCGGCACGCAGGCGGGCCACATAGCGGGGCTCGTCGTGGAAGGCCGGGATCGTCGTGAACAGCCGGTCGGCGGGCAGGGTGTCCAGCTGCACGAGGAACGCGCCGAGCCCGGCGCCGACGCGGCGCATCTCGGCGGGGGACACCGGCGCCTCCAGCTCGGCGGAGCCCTCGATGAACGCATACATGCGCCACCAGCCGCCCGCGTCGTCCACGTGCCACCAGCCGCCGTCGACGGTCGGGATCAGGTGCAGCGCCCGGCGCGGGTCGGTCACCGTGGCGCCCAGGTGCGCGGTCACGGTGACGATGTTGTGCATCACCTGATCGGGGTGCGCGAACGCGCGCGTGTTGATGCGCTGCAACAGGAAGCGCCCGCTGCCGGTCGTCACGGCGTACGTGTCGTTGACGTGCCCGCTGCCGAACCGGCGCACGTCGAGCACGGGACGGGGCAGCTGGAAGCCGGCCGCGATGTCCGCGGGGATGGTCATGCCCAGAGGTCTTCGGGGTAGATGCCCTCGTCGCGCAGCCGGGCCAGGCGCTCCTGCACGCCCTCCAGGTCGTCGGCGTAGGTCAGCCCCATCCAGCTGTCGGACGTGTCGAGCACCTGCACGCCCGGATCGTCCACCAGCGATGCGGCGACATCGGGCAGGTAGAACTCGGCGCCGAGCGGATCCGCCGCGGCCTGTGTGCGCCAGAAGCGCGGGAACAGATCGGTGAACGCGTGCGCCGCGCTGGCGCGGAAGCCCCAGAAGTTCAGCGACACCGGGGTGTCGGCGCGCAGCGTCGCACCGGACGTGCGCGAGCAGAAGCCGTCGCCGGTCTGCTCGATGGCCGTGTGCTCGACGACGCCGCGCAGGCGTCCGGACGCATCGACGTCGCACACCCCGCGCGAGACGGTGCCGTTCTCGGACAGCGTGTTGGCCAGGGGATATGCCACCATGGCGTGCCGCGTGCCGTCGCGGCCGAGGAAGTCGGCCATCGCCTCGTACGCGTGCGGGCCGTAGTAGTCGTCGGCGTTGATCGTGACGAACGTGTCGGGCACGAACGGCAGCGCGCACAGCACCGCGTGCGCCGTGCCCCAGGGCTTGATGCGTCCGGACGGAACCTCGAAGCCGTCCGGCAGCGCGTCCAGGCTCTGGTAGGCGTAGGCGACGTCGATGTGCTCGGCGACCCGCTGGCCGACCTGGGCGTCGAAGGCGTCCTCGGTGCCGGGCGAGATCACGCAGACCACGCGCTCGAACCCGGCGCGCACGGCGTCATACATCGAATAGTCGAGCAGCGCATTGCCCTGTTCATCGACGATCGCCGTCTGCTTGTTGCCGCCGAACCGGCTGCCGCGGCCGGCCGCCAGCACCACCAACGTCGCTCCCATGCCCGTCAGTCTATCGGGACGCCGCAACCACCTGCGTTCACTTGATCGATCCGGCGGTCAGGCCGGCGACCAGCTTGTTCTGGATGATCGCGAACAGGATCAGCACGGGCACGATGGCCACGATCGACACGCCGAACACGTACTGCCACTTGGTCTGATACTGGCCGACGAAGCTGAACAGCGCCACCGACAGCGGCTGGCGCGTCGGCGCGGACGACAAGATGACGACCGAGGCCGCGAACTCGTTCCAGGCGGCCACGAACGTGAAGATGACCGCGGTGACGATGCCGGGCCAGATCAGCGGCAGGTTGATCCGGGTCAGCACCTGCCAGGTGTTGGCGCCGTCGATGCGGGCGGCCTCGTCCACCTCCGTCGGGATGCTCGCGAAGAACGAGTGCAGGATCCATGTGCCGAAGCTCATGTTGAACGCCGCGTTGATCAGGATCATCGCCGCCCACGTCCCGTTGAGCCCCAGCGCGAACGCCTCCCGGAACAGGCCGGTGACCAGCACCGCGGGCTGCAACATCTGCGTCATCAGCACCAGGAACAGGAACGCCATGCGCCCCGGGAAGCGGTATTTGGCGGTGTAGAACGCGGCGGGCAGCGACACGGCCAGCGTCAGCAGCGTGGCCAGCGACGCGATGACGATCGTCGAGAGCAGGTTGTCCGGCAGCGGCGTCTCGGAGACGCTCCACATCGTGATGTAGTTGTCCAGGTGCCACTGCTGCGGGATGAACGTGGGCGGGGTGCGGCTGATCTCGGCCAGCGACTTGAACGAGCCGAGCAGCATGACGATGTACGGCACCAGGAACAGCAGCGCCAGCACGACGCCCATGCAGATGCGCAGCCACACGCGTCCGGGCTCGACGGGCGAGGTGTAGCGGGAGGACGGCCGCAGGTGGGCGGCCTGGGTGCGGGCCATCATTCGTCCACCCCCTTCAGCGGCTTGACCAGCCACATGTAGGCGGCGATCACGACGATGACGATGCCGAAGTTGACGACCGACAGCGTCGCGGCCAGGTCGGCGCGCTGGTTGGTCTGTAGCAGCTTGAACATCATGGTCGTGGTCGTGTCGGCGCCGAATCCGGGCATCGACCCGGTCAGCACCTTCAAGATGGGGTACGAGTTGAACACGTTGATGATGTTGATGATCGTGGCCGCCATGAGCGCCGGGCGCAGCATCGGCAGCGTCACGTAGCGGTAGGTGCGCCACGACGTCGCCCCGTCCACGCACGCGGCCTCGATGACGTCCTTGGGCACCGACTGGTAGCCGGCCAGCAGCGTGTACGTCGTGAACGGCAGCGACACGAAGATGGCCACGAAGATCGCCAGGATGAACGCGGCCGGCATGCGCTTGGTGAACCCGTAGTCGCCGTTGGCGAACGTGACGAGCCAGTCGAGGTGCAGCGGCGAGTTGGCGAGCCACGCGTGGATGCGCATCAGCAGGTTGTTGACCAGCCCGTAGTTGGGCTCGAACATGTAGTAGATGACCAGCGTCGTCATGAGCACGCTGGCGGCCCAGGGGATGATCAGGATGATCCGCACGATCGTGCGCCCGGGGAACGCCTTGTTCAGGAAGTGCGCCAGCACCAGCGAGACCACGACCGTCCCGGCCACCACGACGACCACCCAGATGAGCGTGCGCAGCAGCACGCCCGGCAGGTCGGACAGCCCGAAGATCGTTGCGTAGTTGGCCAGTCCGACGCCGCCGCGGTCGACGCCGGACTGCGAGATCCTGCGGGTGGATGTGTAGATCATCAGCCCGGCCGGGAACAGCACGACGGCGATGATCAGCACGAGCCCGGGCAGGATCCAGGGCGTGGCGCGTCCCAGGTCGCGCAGACGGTGGGACGATCCACGCCGCGGATCTGCCGCGGGCAGCATTGGCAGTGCGCTCATGTGTGCTGTCTCCTGTGGGGACGAAGGGCGGCGGCGCGCCGGCTGGATCGGTTCGCGCCGCAGCGTCGGGAGATCAGATGCCCGCGTCGGTCGACTTCTGGATGTTGTCCAGCACGGTCTTCGGGTCGGCACCCTGACCGATCGTGCCGATCTGCTGCTGGATCAGCCCCTGCATCGTCCCCCACTTCGGGTTGGTGGACGGGTAGAAGCTGGCATCGGGCAGCAGGTCGTTGAAGATCTTGAACTCCGTGTGCGTCGTGGCCGCCGCGCCCGACTTGGTCGTCGGCAGGAAGCCCTCGGTGTCGACGAACTTGACGTAGTTGGTCGGCTGGAAGAAGAAGTCGATGAACGCGCCCGCCGCCTTGCCCTTGGCGGTGTCGCCGTTGTTGAACGCCATCAGGTGGTCGGCGACGCCCAGCGTGGCCGGCGAGCCGGTCTTGGTCGGCATCGGCGTGATCGAGTAGTGCAGGTTCGGCGCGTTCTGCTTGAACATCGCGATGAACGGCGGCAGGCCGACGGCCATGCCGCACTTGCCCTGCATGAACAGGTTGTTGATCATCGGGGTGCGCTGCGTCGAGCCCGGATTCGGTTCGGTCAGCCCCTGGTCGATCAGCGACTTCATGAACGTGACGGCCTGGACGTCGGCATCGGAGTTGATCGTCAGCGTCGTGGCGTCACCGTAGTTGCCGCCGTTGCCGAGCAGCCACATGGCCAGCTCGGCCTGCGCCTCCTCGTTGCCCAGCGGCATGCAATAGCCGTAGTTGCCGTCGCCCACGGCCTTGATCGCCGCGGCGTCGGCCTGCAGGTCGTCCCAGGTCTTCGGCGGCTTGGTCGGGTCGAGGCCGGCCTTGGTGAAGATGTCGTCGTTGATGAACAGCGCCCGGGCCGACGCGATCAGCGGGAAGCCGTACTGCTTGCCGTTCATGGTCGCATTCTGGACGAACGTGGGCTGGAAGTCGGCGATCGTGGACGGCGACAGGATCTGGTCGGCCGAGTAGAGCAGGTCGTCCTCGACGTAGCTGGAGAACGCGTCGATCGAGAGGATGTCGGGCGCCTGGTTGGCCTGGATCTTGGTCTTGATGACGTCGTTGATGTTGGCCCAGGCCTGCATCTCCAGGTTGATCGTGATGTTCGGGTGCTGCGCGTGGAAGGCGGAGATGAAGCCGTCCCACAGCGTCTTGGTGTTGTCGGAGTAGGTGGCGGCCAGCATGGTGAGGGTGACGGGGGCGTTGCTGTCGGTGGTCGACGTGGTGGAGTTGCCCGTGTTTCCCGAGCATCCCGTCGTGACAAGGAGGGCAGCCGTGACGACCGCCGCCGCGAGTTGTTTGGTGATCATGGAGTCGAACCTTCTTTGGTTGTGGGGGGCCTGCGTCGCGGTCGGTCCCGGCAGCCTCGCCGTCCCGGCCATGGCAGCCGTCTCCGGGCTGCAACAATCAGCCTACCGTGTGTCGGACGGCCCAGTCAGTTGCGGGTCTTTCGGCGTGTTCTGTGCCGGGAAGGCGGGGATGTGTCCACCCGGGGTGCCCCCGGGCGGTTGGTCCCGGCCCGTCCGATCTGCTAGCGTAGAGCCCGCCGTTCCCCTGTAGCTCAACGGCAGAGCATCTGACTGTTAATCAGAGGGTTGATGGTTCGAATCCATTCGGGGGAGCTCATCGGGGCCGCCATCCTGCGGGATGGCGGCCTTTTCCGTTGTCGGGGCCCTTTCGCGGGTGCGACACGCGCGCCGATCCACACCGACGACGTTTTGCGGCTCATCGCGCGCTACTCTGGAGAGGAGGGGCGCGAGCGACGCCCCGGAGAGGAGGCGCACCGTGGGTATATTCGACGAAGCCAAAGCAAAGGTGGAAGGCCTGGTTGGCTCGGACAAGGTGGACTCGGCTCTCGACAGGGTGGAGGGCCTCATCAACGAAAAGACTGATGACAAGTTCGCCGACAAAGTTGACCAGGCGACCGATCAAATCAAGGAGCGCCTGGGCGGTCACGCCGACTAGCCCTTCCACCTGACCTTCGACTTCGCGGCGGGTCGTCCCCTCTGGGGACGGCCCGCCGTCTTGCATCTGCACATC
>WRGV01000070.1 GCA_009787035.1 Propionibacteriaceae bacterium
AGGCCAGGGCGCCCGCCGATGCCGAGCAGCGCATCCACCACGACGTCCGCGTCCGCGATGGCCGCGGCACCCGCCTCGGCATCCCCGCCCAGCTGCATCCCGCCGGCGTCCAGCAGCGTCCGCCATCCCGCGGCGTGCACCTGCTCCTGCGACCGCCAGACCTGCACCGTGGCGCCGAGCCCGGCCAGGCGCGCCGCGGCGAACAGCCCGTCGCCCCCGTTGTTGCCCGGGCCGGCCAGCAGCACGATGCGCGCACCGGCCACACCGCCGCGGGTGCGGGACAGGTGCTCGGCGATGACATCGGCCAGCCCCCGCGCGGCGCGCTGCATCAGGGCATCCTCGCCCACCGCCGCGATCGCCGCCTGCTCGGCGTCCCGGATCGGCGCCACCGCATAGGCCTCGTCCATTTCCTGACTCCTTCCGGGCGCCTAGTCGGCGAGCAGTGTGGCCACGTACTCGTCCAGGCGGTCGTCCATGATGGCCGGGGCGAACCCGGTCGCCTTCAGCTTGTCCAGGCACAGCGCCGAATGCGCGGGACGCGGCGAGACATGCTCCTGATTGGCGGAGTAGTCGCTCGTGCTGACCGGTGTCACATCGGACGCGTCGCGCCCGCACAGCTCGAACACGCGCCGGGCGATCTGGCACCAGCTCATCACGGGCCCGTCGTTACTGACGTTGTACACCCCGCTGGGGGCACCGACGCGCACCAGATGGATGATCGCCGCCGCCAGGTCGGCGGTGAACGCCAGCCGACCATCCTGGTCGTCCACCACGGAGGGGCGCACGCCGCGCCGGGCCAGCTGCACCATCGTCTTGACGAAGTTGTGCCCGTTGCCCACGACCCAGCTGGCCCGGGTGATCAGGTAGTCGGGCAGCGTGGCGACCAGCGCATCGCCGGCCGCCTTCGTCTGGCCGTAGACACCGAGCGGCGAGAACGGCTCGTCCTCGGTGTGCGGGGCGCGCGTGCCGTCGAACACGTAGTCGCTGGACACATGCACCAGCTTGATGTGGTGGCGCCGGCACACCTCGACCAGACGGTGCAGCGCGGTCACGTTGGTGGCCCAGCAGTCGACGCGGCCCTGCGGGGTCTCGGCCAGGTCGACGGCCGTGAATGCGGCGGCGTTGAGCACCACGCCCACGCTCGCCCAGTCGTAGGCGGCCACCTGGTCGGGGAAGTTGAGGTCCAGCTCGCTTTGCGGCACCGCGACCGCGTCCGGAAGCTGGCGGGCCAGCTCCAGGCCCAGCTGTCCCCCGGCGCCGATGATGACGGTCCGCTTGGGCTTCATGGGGACGACGTCCGCGAGCAGCGGGTGGTGCCGGTCGGCGTCGCTGATCTCGGCCTGCTCCAGCGGGATCGGCCACGCGATGCCGAGCGCCGGGTCGGCGAGGTTGACGTAGGTGTAGGACGACCGCGCGGCCGGGCTCCAGTGCTCGTTGACCAGGTAGCTGTAGGCCGTGCCGTCCACCAGCGCCTGGTAGCCGTTCGCCACCCCGCGGGGCACGAAGACGGCCTTGTCGGGGCCCATCTCGATGCTGAACACGCGCCCGTACGTCGCCGAGCCATCCCGCAGGTCGGCCCAGGCGGCGTAGACCCGTCCGGTCGCCACCGACACCAGCTTGTCCCACGGCTCGGCGTGCAGGCCGCGCGTTGCCCCGGCAGCCGTGTTGAAGCTCATGTTGTTCTGCACCGGCCCGAAGTCGGGCAGGCCGAGCGCCACCATCTTGGCGCGCTGCCAGTTCTCCTTGAACCAGCCGCGCGCGTCGGTCGGCACCGGCAGATCGATGACCAGCAGGCCGTCGATGGATGTGGAATGGATCGCCAACTCGGGCATGCGTCGCCTCTCGTCATCCGCACGCACTGCGCGTGATTCGTGCGCAGTGCTGGGCGTCATTGTCGTGCCTGGTCATTGTATCGTCGCTTCCTCATTTCAGTGTCGCGGCGGGTGGGTTCCCCAATCGACACCCGGTTCTGACAGAATCGATGCCATGCATGGCATCATCCTCGCCGGCGGCTCCGGCACGCGGCTTCATCCGATCACACTGGCAACCAGCAAGCAGCTCGTCCCGGTGTACGACAAGCCGATGATCTACTATCCGCTGGCGACGCTCATCTGGGCGGGCATCCAGGACGTGCTGGTGATCACGACCCCCGAGGATTCACCCAACTTCTCCCGGCTGCTCGGCGATGGCAGCCAGTTCGGCATCAACGTGGTGTACGCCACCCAGCCCGAGCCGAAGGGCCTGGCGCAGGCGTTCACCATCGGCGCGGACTTCGTCGGCGACGACGAGAGCTGCCTGATCCTGGGCGACAACATCTTCTACGGCCAAGGCTTCGGCCAGACGCTCAACCGCTTCCACGGGTTGGACGGGGCGTCCGTCTTCGCCTACCGCGTCGCAGACCCGGAGCGGTACGGCGTCGTCGCGATCGGCCCGGACGGGGTGGCCACCTCGCTGGAAGAGAAGCCCGCCCAGCCGAAGTCGAACCTCGCGGTCACCGGGCTGTACTTCTACGACAACGACGTGCTGGCGATCGCCCGCGACCTGGCGCCCTCGGCGCGCGGGGAGTACGAGATCACCGACGTCAACCGCGCCTACCTTGACGCCGGCCGGCTGCGCGTCGAGGTGCTTCCCCGCGGCGTCGCCTGGCTCGACACCGGCACGTTCGACTCGCTGAACGATGCGTCCGACTTCGTCCGGACGATCCAGGCCCGGCAGGGTCTGCAGGTCGGCTGCCCGGAGGAGGCGGCCTGGCGCCGCGGCTTCCTGTCGGACGAGGGGCTGGAACGCCGGGCGAACTACCTAGCCAAGTCGGGATACGGCGACTATCTGCGCCAACTGCTCCTGCAGCACTGACACCGCGGGCACCCCTTCCTGAGAAACGTTCAACTCTGCCTCGACACTTCAGTCGCCCCGGTGGGACGCCCTCGACGCGGCGCCTATCATCACGACGACACCGGGCCCGTGCGCGCCTTAGGGCGCCCGGGGCTGGCAGCTGAGGCGGCTCCTCCGCCTCGTCCAGTATGGGAAGGGGCTGCGTGTGGCACGCTTGACGGGCATCCTGACGGGCATTCTGACGGGCACGGTTGCGCTGGTCGTCGTGGCCGGAGCGAGCGGCTGTGCCAAGTCGCCCACACCGCCACCGGACGGCACGCCGTCCGACGGCAGTTCGATCTCGGCGCCGGTGTCCGCACCGGTTTCGCCGACCACGACGTCACCGACCGGGACGACGCCGACCGTCGGCGCACCGTCGTCCGGGGCGACATCGGGCGCATCGGCCTTCCCCACCGCGACGACGGCCGCCACCACGGCGTCCGCCGACACGATGGACGTCACGATCGTGCGCGCAACCGTGTCCGGGCACAGCCTGAGCGTGGCGGCGTTCGTCCCCCAGTTGGTGGAAGACGGCGGCACGTGCACACTGGAGGCAACGCCTGCGTCCGGCGCCGCGGCGGCGCACACCACGAGTTCTGCGTTCGCCAACGCCCAAAGCACCATGTGCGAAGAGCTTGACCTGTCCGGCCTCGCCTCCGGAGCTTGGACGATCGTCGTGACGTACGCGTCGCCCACTCACCATGCGGCCTCAGCACCCCAACAGATTGGAATCGCATGAAGTTCCACAGCCGCCCCCACGCCTTCCTCACCACCATCCTCGCTGGTGCGATCGTGCTGACCACCGTCTGCGTCAGCCAGCTATCGAGCCCGGTCCAGGCCTCGGCCGCCAACGCGGACCAGTGGGATCCGAGCATGATCATCTCGGACAGCGCGTTCTACAACACCTCGGCCATGAGCCAGGCGCAGATCGCCGCGTTCCTGGCGACGAAGGGCGCCGGCTGCGTCGCCGGCAGCGCGCCGTGTCTCAAGGACTACACGCAGACCACCTCGAACGTCGCCGCCGACAAGTACTGCGCGGCCTACAAGGGCGCCGCGAACGAGTCCGCAGCCCAGATCCTCTGGAAGGTCGGCCAGGCCTGCGGCATCAACCCGCAGGTGCTCATCGTGACGCTGCAGAAGGAGACCAGCCTCGTCACTGCCACGAAGCCGTCGACGGGCGCCTACCAGACGGCCATGGGCTTCGGCTGCCCCGACTCGGCGGCGTGCAACACGGCGTACTACGGCTTCTTCAACCAGCTGTACCGGGCGGCCCGGCAATTCCAGGTGTACGCGGCCAACCCGAACCTCTTCTCGTACCGCGCCGGCGTCGCGAACAACATCGCGTACAACCCCAAGAACAGCTGCGGCTCGTCCAGCGTGGTGATCCAAAACCAGGCCACCGCGTCGCTCTACAACTACACGCCCTACCAGCCCAACGCCGCTGCGCTGGCCAACCTGTACGGCACCGGCGACTCCTGCTCGGCGTACGGCAACCGAAACTTCTGGACGTACTTCACCGACTGGTTCGGCTCGCCAAGCCTGCCGTGGGCTTCGGGCACGCTGATCGGCGATCCGACCGCCAACAAGGTCTACTTCGTCAACGGCGACCAGCTGATCTACCTCGACTCGTTCCTCACCAGCACCGCGCTCGGCGTGCCCAGCTCGGTGCAGATGGTCACTCACGCCTCGCTGAGCGGCGTGACGATTCAGCCGGGCGCACTGCGGCCCATCGTCGTCTGCGGCGGCACCACCTATGCCGGCATCGGCGGGCAGCTGCGTCAGCTCAACACCGCCCAGACCGGCACGCTGCCCTCGACCACGCTGGCCACCTCGGCGTGCGCCGCGCTGCCCAAGGGGCCGGCGCTGACCAGCCAGCTGTTCGTCACCTCGCCCAGCACAGGACGCGTCTACCAGTTCGCGGCCGGCGCCAAACTGTACATGCACAGCCTGGCCCAGATGCTCGCGCTCAGCCCCAGCGCACTGACGACCACCTGGCCCGACACCATGATCAACACCGTCTCCGACCGCTACCCCACCGGCACGCTGGTCGGCGACCAGGCGGCCAACAAGGTGTTCCTCGTCGACGGCGACCAGCTGATCTACCTCGATTCGTTCACCACCAGCACCGCGCTCGGCATCGCCAGCACGGCGCCGTCCATCGACGACGCCACCGTCGTCGCGTACACGCCGATCGAGCCGGGCTTCCTGCGTCCCGTCGTCACCTGCGGGACGACGACGTACGCCGGCATCGGCGGGCAACTGCGCGCGATCGACCCCAGCAAGACGGGTGCCCTCGCGAGCACGCCGCTGGCCACCACGACGTGCGCCGCGCTGACCAAGGGCGCAACCCTGAGCGGGCAGCTGTTCGTCAAGTCGCCCAGCAGCCCGAAGGTGTATCAGGTCACGAACGGAACGCTGGTCTACATGTCCAGCTGGAACCAGATGCTGGCGCTCGACAGCAGCCCCGTGATCGCCACATGGCCCGACAGCATGCTCGCCCCGCTGCCCCAGGGGCTGCCCAGCGGCACCCTGGTCGGCGACGCGTACGCCAATCGCGTCTACTACGTCACCGGCGGCGCGCTGACCTACCTCGACTCGTTCGCCACCACGCAGGCGCTCGGCATCCCCAGCACGATCACCGAGATTGACCACTCCACCGCCGCGGCGATGACGATCACACCCGCCCCGCTGCGTCCGGTCGTCACCTGCGGGACGACGACGTACGCCGGCGTGGGCGGCCAGGTTCGGGCGATCAAGACCTCCGTCACGGGCGTGCTGCCCAGCACCGCGCTGGACGCCGCCGCCTGTGCGACGCTGCCCAAGGGCGCGGCGCTGACCGGGCAGCTGTTCGTGAAGGCGTCCGGCAATCCCGACGTGTACCTGCTCACCAACGGCGTCAAGGTCTACATGTCCACCTGGAAACAGGTGCTGGCCATCGACGCCAAGCCGGTGCTGGCCACCTGGCCTGCCAGCCAGGTGAGCGCGATCCCCACCGGCATGATGCCGGGCACGCTGATCGGTGACGCGACAGCCAACAGGGTGTACCTGAGCAACGCGAACCAACTGGTCTACCTCGACTCGTTCGTCACCAGCTCCGCGCTCGGCATCCCCAGCACCGTCACGATGATCACGCACTCGGCCGTGACGACATATCCGGTCGCCGGAGCCAACCTGCGCCCCGTCGTCACGTGCGGATCGACGACGTACGCCGGCGTGGGCGGCGCACTGCGCGCGATCAACACCACCAAGACCGGGAAGCTGGCCGCCACCGCGCTGGCCACCACGACCTGCGCGGCCATGCCCAAGGGCGCCGCGCTGAACGGACAGCTGTTCGTCAAGTCCTCGACCAGCCCGCGGGTCTATCAGATCGCGGGCGGCAAGAAGATCTACATGACCAGCCTGGCCCAGATGGTCAAGCTCGACCCGAAACCGGTGATCGCCACCTGGTCGGACGCCGCCGTCAACGCGATCCCGAACGGCGGCTAGAGGGGCTCACCCCAGCAGGCCGTCGTGGTGCATGATGCGGAGCAGGTACTCCGGATCGATGCGGCGCCCCGCCTGCACGCGCAGCCGACTACCCACGTAGAGGGGCATCCGCGCCAGGCCGACCAGCAGCGAGCCGAAGACCTGCGCCGCGGCCCGCGTGCCGTACTCGCGGGCGATGTCGCGCAGGAAGCGGGCCTCGCCCACCACGGCCGGCAGCATCGTGCGCGCCAGCACCTGCGCCGGCGCGTTCTTGATCGCCACGGCCGGCTGGTTGCGGGCGACCATGCGCAGCGAGAACACCGAGCCGCGCTTCTTGGCGCTGACCGAGCCCATGTGGTAGGCCAGCGCGGTCGGGACGAACCACGCGTCCCACCCGGCGACCAGCGCACGGAAGCAGACATCCACGTCCTCGTAGTACATGTAGAAGCGCTCGTCGAAGAAGCCGTGCCGACGGTCGGGCAGCCGTTCGATCATCGCGCGGCTGTACATCGCGGCCGCCGCATTGACGCCGAACACCTTGCGCGCGTAGTACGATCCGGGCCGGTTCGGATCGCCGTGCCCGGCCTGCTGGCCTTGCAGGTAGCCGTTGGCGAAGATGTGGGTCGAGTCGACGATCGCATGGTTGAAGTAGTCGAGCGTCAGGCCCTGCAGGCAGCCCACCCGAGGACGGGAGCGCGCGAAACGCACCAGCTCGGCCGTCCACCCCGGGTCCAGCACGGCGTCGGAGTTGACCAGCGCGACGTAGCCCACCGCGGGATCGCGCAGAGCCTGCCGGATCAACAGGTTGTTGCCCCGCGCGAACCCGTTGTTGACCGACGACCGGCCGACATGGACGGACGGATAGCGGGCCAGCACGTCGAGCGTCGCATCGGTGGACGCGTTGTCGAGCACGTAGATGCTGGCGTCGACCCCCGTCTGCGCCAGCAGCGAGTCGAGACACTCGGCGATGACGTCCGCGTTGTTCCACGTGACCACGCAGAACGCCACTCTGCAGGTCTCGGTCCCGCAGGCCTCGGTCCCGCAAGCCTCGGTCCCGCAGGTATCAGTCGTGCCGCTCATGCTGCCTCCTTGCCATCCAGCGTCGCCACGCCGCTCGCCAGCATCAGGTTTGCGTTCAGCAACCCGTCGCGCAGCGGCCAGCGCAGCGCCGTGAAGCGCTGATGGCCCCACAGCACCGCGTGGCCAGACGCGGCGCGCACGAGACGGACGCCCGACGACACATCGAGCACCTGCTGCAGCACCGCCTCGGCATCGGCCCTGGGCACCACCGCCACGGTTGCCGACACGGCGTCCGCATCGCGCACCATGTCGGTGGGGCCGGCCATGCCGCCGCCGTCGGCCAGCACACCCGCGTACAGCGGTTGCAG
>WRGV01000071.1 GCA_009787035.1 Propionibacteriaceae bacterium
AGCCCCACGCCGAACAGCGCCAGCGCCCCGAAGACGCCACGCCAGCCGATCCAGGCGCCGATGAAGCTGCCGATCGTCGGGGCCAGCAGCGGCGAGACGCCGATCACCAGCATCAGCCGGCTCATCAGCTGCGCGGCGTCGCGGCCCACGAACCGGTCGCGGATGACGGCCGTGGCCACCACGCCCGCCGACGCGTTGAAGAAGCCCATCGCCGCGCGCAGCCCGATCAGCGGGATGATCGCAGGCGCCAGCGCGCACATGATCGAGCACGCGACGTGCAGCGCCACCCCGATCATGGCCGGACGACGCCGTCCGAAATGATCACTGAGCGGGCCGATCACCAGCTGCCCGATCGCCGAGCCGATCATCATGAACGTCATCGTCAGCTGCGCATTCATGGCCGTCGTGTGCAGATCGGTGGCGACGTTGGGCAGATTGGGCAGGTACATGTCGGTCGAGAACGCACCCAGAGCAGCCATGGCTCCGAGCATGATCACGTACCGGGGGGTGGGGCGGCGCAGCGGAGGGGACGCGGGCGCGGTCATGCCCGGCGCACCCGTTTCAGCAGCCCGTGCACCAGATCGGTGAACTCACCGATGCGCAGCACGAGCGCCACCACCCAGAACACCAGGCAGAACACGATGCAGCCGACCACCAAGACGACGGGCTGGAACAGGTGAGCCTGGCTCGCATGCCCCATCGACCACACGACACCCAGGCCGGCGATGCCGGCGATCACGGATGCCGCGAACAGCCGCGTCCACAGCCAGCCCTGCGCCCGCAGCGCGATGCTGCCGAGCTGCCGGCGCGCCAGCCACAGGAAGATCACGGCGCCCACCACGGCGCTCACGGTCTGGCCCAGCGCCATCGTCCCGACGCGGTACGTGGTCGACACCGCAGTCAGCGCCACGACGACCGACAGCGCCTGGACGACGATCGTCACGACGACCTGCCAGAAGTTGGTCGCGCCGTCCTGCCGGGCCATGAAGTAGTTCTGCCGCAGCGAGTTGATGCCGAACGGGAACATGCCGATGCAGTACGCCGACATGACCAGCCACACCTGCGTGACCTGGGCGTCCGACAGCCCGGCGATCAACGTTCTGATCAAGGGGAATCCGAGCGCGATCATCGCGATCGACGCGGGGATGATGATCAGGGCGGACGAGGTCATCCCTTGTCGGATCTGTGATCGCACCGCGCCCGTGTTGCGATCAGCCCACGCCTTCGACAGGCGCGGGAACATCGCGGTCACGATCGAGGTGGTCACGATCGAGTGCGGCACCATGAACAGCTGGAACGCGTACGCCTGCACGGAGTTGCCGGCGGCGTTGTTCGCCCCGCCGCGGGCCGCGGTCAGCGCCCACGTCTGGACGAAGCTGTAGAGCGTCGTGATGGCGGCGACGGCGAGCATCCAGCCGGACATGCGCGACGCCGTCCGGAAGCCGTAGCCGCGCCACCCGAACGTCGGACGGTAGTGGAAGCCGTCGCGGATCAGCGGCACGATCAGGCAGGCGCCCTGCACGACGATGCTCAGCGTCGAGCCGCCGGCCAGCACCGCGATCATCTGCCACGTCCACCCGGCCGGGTCGGCGCGCTGGTGCCACATCAGGTAGAAGGCCACGAACGCGGCGATGTTGACGACGTTGGCCCACACGGGCGCCCACGCGTACGCGCGGAAGTGGCCGCGGGCGTTCAAGACCTGGCCGAGCACGGCGTACATGCCGTAGAAGAACAGCTGCGGCATGCACCAGTAGCCGAACAGGATGGCCAGCGGAATCATCGCGGGCGCATGGTGCGCGGCGCTCGTCGCGGTCAGCAGCCTGATCAACACGGGCGTCAGCGCGGTGGCCGCCACGGTGACACCGATCAGCACGAGCCAGACGAGCGTCAGCAGGCGGTTGACGAAGTCTTCGCCGCCGTCCTTCATCGCGTACGCGCGCGTGATCTGCGGGATCAGCACGGCCGTGATCAGGCCCGTGCTGAGCAGGATGTAGATCTGGTTGGGCAGCGTGTTGGCGATGTTGAACGCGTCGCCCGTCAGCGCGGTGGCCACGCACAGCGACAGCAGCTCCAGCTTGGCGAAGCCCAGCACGCGCGAAACCAGCGTGCCGACGGCCAGATTGGCGCTGTTGCGTCCCACCTGATTGATGCGCTGATCAACCTGATCACGCATCGCCGCGACGTGATCAGGCCCGCCCGTGGGATCGGTGCTCACCGCCCCGTCCCGGCGTAGACGACGGCCTCGGTCTGGGCGTCGAGCTGGAAGGCGCTGTGCGCGGCCTGGATGGCACGGGCGGCATCCTTGGCCGCCACGACGACGCTGATGCGGATCTCGGACGTGCTGATCATGTCCAGGTTGATGTCCGCCTTCGCCAGCGCGTCGAAGAAGCTGGCCGTCACGCCGGGATGCGTCCGCATGCCGACGCCCACGACCGACACCTTGGCGATGTCCTGGTTGTAGGCGAGGCCCTCGAAACCGATCTCGGCCTGGATGCGCTTGAGCGCATCGCGGGCCTTCGCGGCCTCGCTGTGCGGCAGCGTGAACGAGATGTCGGTGCGTCCCAGGCCGGCGCGCGAGACATTCTGGACGATCATGTCGATGTTGATCTCTTCGTCCGCGATCGCGCGGAAGATGCGCGCCGCCGTGCCGATCGTGTCGGGCACGCCGATCACGGTGACCTTGCCTTCGGACGCGTCGTGGGCGATGCCGCTGATGATGGCCTGTTCCACGGGTAGATCTCCTTGTCGGCGGTGTTGATCGATGATCGTCTGATCGACGACCCAGGTGCCCGGGTTTTCGCTGAACGACGAGCGGACGTGGATCGGCACGCGCTCGCTGCGCGCGTACTCGACGCAGCGCAGGTGCAGCACCTTGGCGCCGCACGCGGCCAGCTCCAACATCTCCTCGTAGCTGAGCACCGGCACGCGCTTGGCGTGCGTGACCACCCGCGGATCGGCGGTGAAGACGCCGTCCACGTCGGTGTAGATCTCGCAGTACTGCGCGCCCACCGCGGCGGCCAGCGCGACGGCCGTAGTGTCGGACGCGCCGCGTCCCAGCGTCGTGACGTCCTTCGTGTCCTGCGAGACGCCCTGGAAACCGGCGACGATCACCACGTCGCCCTCGTCCAGGCTTGTCAGGATGCGTCCGGGCGTGATGTCGATGATGCGGGCGTTGCCGTGCGTGCCCGTCGTGATCACCCCGGCCTGCGAGCCGGTGTAGCTCAACGCGGGCACGCCCAAGTCGATCAGCGCCATCGCCAGCAGCGCCGCCGACTGGCGTTCGCCCGTCGTCAGCAGCATGTCGAGCTCGCGCGGTTGCGGATGCGGCGAGACGCGCAGGGCCAGGTCGAGAAGCTCGTCCGTGGTGTCGCCCATCGCGCTGATCACGATCACGACATCATTTCCGTCGCGCTTGGTCGCCGCGATGCGCTCGGCGACGCGCTGGATCGACTCGGCGTCGGCCACCGATGAGCCACCGAACTTCTGCACGACGCGCGCCACGCGGGCCTCCCCTCAGCCGTCTAAGCCGGGACGATTCTATCCTGAGGACGGCCGTTGCCCCGGTTTGGTCACGGGGGCGGCCGGTATCATGTGCGGTATGTCCCAGAATCCGGCCGATCGTCGCAGCGTGCGCATCGGCGATGCCGAGCGCGATGCCGCCGTTGAGAAGCTGCGCGAGCATCTGGTGGCCGGACGCCTCAGCATGGAGGAGTTCGACGACCGCATGGCCAAGGCCGTGGCGGCCAAGACGTCCGCCGACCTGGATCCGCTGTTCGCCGATCTGCCGCGCGACCCGAACGCCGTGGACGGGGTCAGCGTGTGGCGCCCGCCGGCCCCGCCGGCATCCACGCGGCAGACGACGCTGCGCACCGTCCAGCGCTGGATGATGGCCGTGACGCCGCTGGTGATCGTGCTGTGGGTGCTGAACGTGCCGAAGATGTGGGTGATCATCGTGATCTGGATCGTGGTGTTCGTGGTGCTCGGCAAGGTCGAGCGCATGCTGGGCCAGCCGAACCGTCCCCAGGCCGACGACCGGCGCAGCCTGTACTGAGCCGCCCGGGCGGCGAAATGGATTGGTCAGGCGGGCCGTCGCTCCGGTAAGCTGTCCGGCGGTGACGTGTCTGAGCGGCCGAAAGAGCTCGCCTCGAAAGCGAGTGTGGAGCAATCCACCGAGGGTTCAAATCCCTCCGTCACCGCCACAAGGATTCGCCTCTGACAAGCACTGATAGGTGCCAGTCGGAGGCGTTTCTATGTCAGCTGGCGATTAACGGGCGATTAGCTTGTGCGGAGTTGAGCAAGCGCTAGCGCCTGTCGTGCTGGCTTGAACCTTGTCGAGGGTCGTCTTCGCGCGTGCGGGTTTGCCCTTCATCGGTGCCTCTCTGGGCCGAAGCGCCGTCCGATCCGGGCGGGATGGGCGCCCATTGTGGTGCCGACGGGTTTGCCAGCAAGAATCGGCGTGGTTTCTACAGCGCGGGGGGAGGTAGCGGGCGGTGGCGCGTCGTTCTTCGGGTGCGCTCGGCGGTCAGTTTTCGGGGCAGTCCCGTTCGGCTGTTGTCAGCACCTCGCGCGCGACCCCCCGGGAAATCGACTGGGGAGAGAGCAGCAACGTCGGGGCGCGGGAGGTTGCCCGTACGAAAGTCTGTGATATTTCTGAGGGGTGGCCGTCCCGTTGCCTCGGCGCCGCGCTTCACCAACCAGACGTCGGGTTGCCGGTCGTCGGTGTTGGTCTGGTCGCCCAGTCGTCGGGCATGTCACGGTCGCCCCAGGCGCGGTTGCAGCTGCGGTGGGCGGGCTGCCACAGGCTTGATACCCATGTGAGTTCGGGGTGCCGCTTGCGGGACTTGGTGTGTTGGACGGTGCAGCCCATCGGGTCGGTGCCGGGCAGGTCGTAGTCGATGACGCGACCGCAGATGCAGCAGGGCAGGTGTTGGGCGCGGCCTCGGCGCTTGACGGTGGCGAGCGCTTGTTCGGCGGCGTGGCCGTTCCATTGACGCGGCATGGTGGTGTCTCCTGATCGTGTAGCGGGATAGTGGAGAGCCCGTGCCCCTGGTGCGCTGGTGCTGGTAGGTGCTGTCGGTCGGGGCGCGCCCGGGTCTGAGGTTCACGCCATACGTGGCGGGGCTTCTACCGGTTCCGGGTTTCACACAGGCTGGCAGGCCCTATGACGCCCGTATGCGCGGCACCACGGAGTGGGGTTACCCACGTGGGCCGTCCTATCCGGTCAGTGTCAGCTGGACCGGTCGCAGGCCGGGTGCGTGTCGTGCCCCTCGGCGACGCTCACCGGATCGAGCGGGAGACCGCAGACGCGGCACAGCAGCGGGCTGGTGGGCGTGAACAGGTCGGGCTCGTCAGGCCGCGCCACAGTGGCACCAGTGGTGCCAGGCTCTGGGAGCTGGCGAGACTGGCCTTCAGGTGGCGCGACAGGCTGGGCGTCTGATTCATTCGGACATTCGGACACTTCGGACACTTCCCGGGGCGTAGCCGTTGGCCGTCGTGACTGGTAGAAGCCTCGGCGCGGGCTCGTGACCCGGCCAGCATCACGCAACCGGCGAAGGTACTTCCCCGCGTCATCGTTGCTCATGTCGAGCGCGTCGGCCAGTTGTGCGGGTGTTGCCTCACCCAGCTTGGCCAGCGCGTCCAGTACTTGCGCCGAACGGTCGCCTAGACCGGCTTGCACCTCGATAGTCTCGGCGTTGCTGGCAGCTTCGGCCAGGTCTGCCCCGTCCAGTGACCAGTACCCGGTATCTGGGTCGTACTGGACGGCGTAGCGCCCCTCTGGCACGTCGCGGCCGGTCACTTCAAGAATCCCTTGTGTTGCGTGCCGGTCGCGCCGTAGAACAGCGATAGTGTCCGCAGCCCCAGTGAGTCCGTTCGTGCCGTTGCTCGCATTCACAAAGTCGGCAGCCTCGGCCTTGCGGGCGTGATGCACGACGATGATGGACGAGCCCGGCCATTCATCGGTAATGGCTTTCACCAGTGAGCCCACCCGGTAATCGTGCTCATAGTCCGATTCCTTGGGCCACGCGGGCGGCTTGAACTTGGCCAACGTGTCGATGATGACCAACGGCTTGTCGTTGGCGTGTTCACTGACGAACTGGCGTGCCGTGTCGAGTACGGTGCCCTTGTCGGGCGGCCGCAGTGCGAACGACAGGCCAGGTGCGGGCTCTTCTACACCCAACCTGCGGATTCGATCTTGCAAGCGCCGCTTCCCGTCTTCCAGCGCCAGATACAGCACGGGGCGCCGTTCGACTGGCAGGCGTCCGAAAGCCACACCTCCAGTCGCACAGGCCATCGCCAGCATGAGCACCATCCACGACTTGCCGATCTTCGGCCCCGCAACAAGGAACGTGAGCCCTTCGGGAATCATGCCCGGTACCACGTACTCCAGCGGCGGGAACTGCTGGGCCATGAGCCAGTCATGCCCGAACAGGCCACCCAAGTAGTTACAGGGTGTGTCCGAAGTGTCCGAAGTGTCCGAACCGGGCGCCATAGCGTCCGGCCTGTCCGGATAGGCGTCATCGTCGGGCGGCGGTGCCGCCAGTCCGTGTGCCGCGCTACGCGGGCCGGTGGTTGGCTCTGCCGGGATGTTCCAGGTCAACGGCATGAGGCACCCACCTTGCCGTCGATGTTGATCCGCAGCGCCTGGGCGGCGGCGTGGCGTCCGAACCCTGATGCAACCAGCGCCCGACCTGCCTCGATCCTGTCGTCATCGGATGCTGACGGGTCATACAGGACGCGGTGTGCGTCGTTCGGATTCAGCCCCAGATGTCGTAGATGCANGTACACGTCGGCACGGTTGCGATCCTCGTATACCTGGGCCTCCCGTAGGGTGGCGTCCGGGCTCAGCTCCGGTGGTGTGCGCCCGTACGGATACCGTAGCCGGTCGTATTGGCGTGACCACTGCCGATGATCGGCATACTCGCTTAGGCGCTTCCGCGCCTGGTAGATGTCCGTCTTCCTGTACGCGGCCATATTGGCCCGCACCTCGCAGCCGGGCCACGTGGGGATCAAGTCCACCAGGCGGGTCTTGTCAGTAGTGGCCTGTAGACTTGAAGCGTACGGATTCATAGCATCACGGGCGGCTCGGTCATCGACCGGGCCGCTTTGCTGTGTACTCATCGTGGATCACACCAGCGCTTCCAGGTCGCGGGCGTTGATGAGCCACAGCCCGCCAACCTTGCGGGCCTTCAGAGTGTGATCGGCGATGCGTCGCCGCACCGTCATGGGTGAGACGCCGAGCTTGTCGGCGGTCTGGTTGATCGTGAACGCGGTAGGGATCATGGCATCCGAACGGGTTCGCCGAGTCGTCTTGCTGTACTGTGACATTGCAGCTCTCCTACGGGTTGTCGCCCCCGCGCCGATTCTTACCAGGACTGGGCGCGGGGGCACTTCGTTGTTCTTCGTTGTTCTTCTGTAACCACGCTAGCTGACTACAACCGTGTAGTTACACACACGTCGTACACACGTCAGGCACAGCCCTGTGGACAATCCGGCGTCTCGGTGGTGCTGGTAGTGCCGGTGGGATGAAAACTGGAAGAAAACTGACCAAATTTGACGGAGCCCGGTTTGACTGGTACGCACGCATGAGCTTGTGGCAAGCAAAGATGATTATCTTCCCTAGTCACAAAGGGGATTGTCG
>WRGV01000072.1 GCA_009787035.1 Propionibacteriaceae bacterium
GCGGGTGCGCTGGCCCGGCAGGCGCCGGACGTTCCGGTGGTCGTGCTGGACGGCACGGATCGGACGGTGATGGCCGACGCCGTGCGCGAGGCCGCCGGCCTGTCCCAGCCGGGCGACACCGTGCTGCTGGCGCCGGGGTGCGCCAGCCGTGACATCTGGACGGGCTACGACGTGCGCGGCGACGACTTCGCCGCCGCCATCGCGGCTCTGGAAGGGGGACGGCCATGAGCGTGTTCGGATCGACCGTCGGGACGGCACGGGCGCGCAATCGCGCAGCCAGCCCGGCCACCCGCCAGCGTGTGATGATCGGCGAGGCGCTCTCGCGTCCGCTCGCCGACTACTACCTGCTGGTCGTCTGCACGGCACTGCTGGTGGTGTTCGGCATGGTCATGGTGCTGTCGAGTTCGTCGGTCTACGCGATGATCAACACCGGCAACTCGTACTACTACGAGATCCGGCAGTTGGGCTTCCTCGTGGTTGGCCTCCCGGTCGCCATCGTCTTGTCCCGCTGCGGCGAGATCGCCGTCCGGGTGCCGCTGCTGCGCCGCATGGTCGGCAACCAGGGCGCCGGCGTGGCGACCGAGCGCATCCTCAAGGTCGTCGGCTGGGTGATGATGCTGATCTGCCTGGTGCTGCTGGGGTTGGTGGTGTTCAGCCCGCTGGGCGTGAACGTGTGGGGCAACAAGGCATGGCTGCAACTCGGGCCGGTGCAGATCCAGCCCAGCGAGTTCACCAAGGTGGCGTTCGTGCTGTGGTCGGCCGCGGTGTTCGCCTCCCGGCAGCGAAGCCTCGATCGGCCCATCCGCATGCTCGTCCCGTACCTGCCCGTCGCGCTGCTGATGCTCGGGCTGGTGGCGGCCGAACAGGACATCGGCACGCTGGTCGTGATGGCCGTCATGGTCATGCTGCAGCTGTGGTTCGTGGGTGCGCCGGGACGCATCCTGGCCGCGATGGCCGGGTTGGGCGGCGTCGGCATGGTGGCCTTCCTGGCTCTGGAATCCCTTGGTTTTCACAAGTACATGCACGTGTGCCGCATCGCGTCCTGGTCGAACAACCTGCTGGGCACGCACCTGCCGTTGAGCAACTGCACGGTCAGCGACCAGCCGCTCAACGCGCTGTACGGGTTTGCGACCGGCGGCTGGTGGGGTGTCGGGCTGGGCGCCTCGCGGCAGAAATGGGGCGGCCTGTACAACGGCGCGCAGACCGACTACGTGCTGGCCGTGATCGGCGAGGAGTTGGGCCTGGTGGGCACGCTGATGGTCATCGGGCTGTTCGTCGTGCTCGGCTACGCCGGGTTGCGCGTGGCCCGGGCCAGTGACACGCTGTTCCGGCGGGTCGTCGCGGCCGGGCTCACCGGCTGGCTGATGGTGCAGGCCGCAGTCAACGTGCTGGTGGCGCTGGAGCTCATGCCCGTGGCGGGCGTGGGCCTGCCGTTCGTGTCGTACGGTGGTTCGGGGCTGTTATCGGGGCTGATCGCGATCGGCGTGCTGATGGCGCTGGCCCGCCAGGAACCGACGGCTGTGGCCGCACTCGGACACCGGGGCGGCACGCCGCCGCGGCTGACCGGGGTCGTGGCGTCGTCGAGACGCTGACGCACACACAACGCGAGAGGGGATGACGCGATGACCCGGGTGGTTCTGGCGGGAGGTGGCACGGCGGGGCACACCTCGCCGATGATCGCCACGGCGCAGGCGCTGCTGCGCGCTGATCCGGCGATCAGCGTCACCTGCGTGGGGACGCCGCGCGGCCTGGAGACGACGGTGGTGCCGGCGGCCGGCCTGGAGCTGCGGCTGGTGCCGCCTGTGCCGCTGCCGCGCCGCCCCGGCATGGACCTGGCCCGGCTGCCCTGGCGGCTGACACGGGCCACGGGGCAGGCGCGGCGTCTGCTGCGCGAGGTCGGGGCCGACGTCGTGGTGGGTTTCGGCGGCTATGCGTCAATGCCGGTCTACCTGGGGGCCTGGCGAAGCCACGTGCCGGTGGTCGTCCACGAGCAGAACGCCATCCCCGGGATCGCCAACAAGGTCGCCACGCGCTTCGCCAAGGCCGTGCTGACGTCGTTCCCGAACACGCCGCTGCCGCACGCCCGCTACGTCGGCCTGCCGCTGCGCGAGTCGATGGCGACGCTGGCCCGTGAAGGGCGCGCCGCACATCGGCTGGATGCCCGCGCGTCGTACGGCCTGCGCGCTGACCAGCCGGTGCTGCTGGTCAGCGGCGGTTCCCAGGGGGCTCGCAGCCTCAACGAGGCCGTCATGGGCGCCCGCGACCAGCTGTTGGGCGCCGGCGTCCAGATTCTGCACGTGTGGGGGCCGAAGAACTTCACCGACGACCTCGCGGCCAGCACCGACCCGTCCACAGGCGCCCGCTACGTGCCGCTGCGCTTCGTGGATGCGATGGAACAGGCCTATGCGGCCGCCGATCTGATGCTGGCCCGCTCGGGGGCGGTGACGGTGACCGAGACGGCGACCGTCGGGCTCCCGGCGCTGTTCGTGCCGCTGCCACACGGCAACGGCGAACAGGCCCGCAACGCGGCCGCCTTGGTGCGCGCCGGGGCCGCCGAGGTGATCGCGGACGCCGCCCTGACCAGCGCCGAGCTCGTGACCCGGGTGCTCGGGCTGGTGGGCGATGCCGGGGAGCTGACCCGTCGCGGACGGCAGGCCCAGCAGCTGATGCGTCCCGGCGCGGACGACCGTGTGGCCGCTGTGGTGCTGCGCACCGCCGGGCGTCCCGACCTGGCGGCCCGCATTGACCGGGAGGATGCCGATGCCGCTGCGTGAACCCGTGCCGCTGCTGGAGCCCGGCGCGCTCGGTCCCGTGCACATCATGGGCGTCGGGGGAGCCGGGCTGTCCGGCATCGCCGGCTGCTACGCCGCCCTCGGCCTGCCGGTGTCCGGCTGCGACCGCGGGGATTCGCCCGCGCTGCGCGAGGTTGCCGCACAAGGGGTTGCGGTGCAGGTGGGGCACGATGCCGCCCACCTGGACGGCGTGGAGACGCTGGTCGTCTCGTCGGCGATCCGTGAGGACAACCCCGAGCTGGTCGCCGCCCGGCGTGCGGGGCTGCGCGTGTGGCACCGCAGCGCGGCGCTCGGCGCGCTCATGCTGGGCCAGCGCGGCGTCGCCGTCACCGGAACGCACGGGAAGACCACGACCTCGGCGATGACGGTCACGGCGCTGCAGGCCGCCGGGCTGGATCCGTCCTTCGTCATCGGATCGACACTGGAGGCCACCGGCCGCAGCTTCGGCATCGGCACGGGCGGGGTCTTCGTCATTGAGGCCGACGAGTCGGACGGCTCGTTCCTGCAGTATCCGGCGCAGATCGTCGTGGTGACCAACATCGAGGCCGATCACCTGGACAACTGGGGCACGCCGCAGCGGTACGCGCAGGGCTTCGCACAGCTGGTGGCCCAGCCGGGCGTGCGCCACCTGGTCGTCGACCTGGACGATCCGGGGGCGGCCGCGCTGGCCGCCTCTGCGCCGGCGCACGTCCAGGTGGTAGGCATCGGCGAGTCGCCGCGCGCGCAGATCCGGCTGAGTGCCGAATCGTCCACCGGCACGGGTGCGGGCGCGACGCTGGTCCAGGACGGACGGACGTACTCGCTGCGGTTGGGCATGCCGGGCCGTCACAACCTCGTGGATGCGGCCGCCGCGTTCGCGGTCGGACGCCTGCTCGGTGCCGACGCGGACGCGCTGCTGGCCGGGCTGGCCGGGTTCGCCGGCACCGCGCGACGTTTCCAGCTGGTGGGCCAGGCCGGGGGTGTGCGGGTGTACGACGACTACGCCCACCATCCCACCGAGATCACGGCGATGCTGACGGCGGCGCGCCAGGCCGTCGGGGCCGGTCGGCTCGTGGCGTGCTTCCAGCCGCACCTGTACACCCGCACGCGCGACTTCTGCGATGATTTCGGACGGGCGCTGGCGCTGGCCGACCGCGTCGTCGTGACCGATGTGTACGCCGCGCGGGAGGATCCACTGCCCGGCGTCACCGGGCGCATGGTCGCCGATGCGGCCGCGTCGGCCGGCGCCGATGTGACGTACGTGCCCGACAAGGCGGATCTTCCCGCAGCCCTGGCGCAGCTGGTGGGCTCCGGTGACCTGGTGGTCACGGTGGGTGCAGGCGATATCACGCTGGTGGGTCCGGCGCTGGTCCGGCTCTTGGGGCAGGACGGGCATCGTGACTGAGGGGCCGATCCCGGACGGTTCGGGCATCGCCGACCTGGGGCATGCGCTGCGGGTGCGCCAGCATCGGGCGGCCCGCCGCCGGGCGCGACGCCTGCTCCTCGTCGCCGCAGTCGTGGTCGTGGTGGCCGCGCTCGCCTGGCTGGTGTTGTTCTCGCCGGTGACCAGCGTGCGGACGGTCAACGTCACGGGCACCAGCCTGTTGACCCCCGACGCCGTGCGCGCGGCCGCGCAGGTTCCGTTGGGTGGCCCGCTGGCCCGGCTCGACNCCGCGTCCGTCGCCACGCGCGTCGAGGCGCTGCCCGAGGTGGCCGACGTGAGCGTGCGTCGCTCCTGGCTGCATACGGTGACGATCGTGGTGACCGAGAAGCAGGCGGTGCTGCAGAGCAACGGCGCGACCGGCGGTTACGAGTGGGTCGATGCGCAGGGCGCGGTGTTCCACACGGGCTCGCAGCGGCTGAAGGTGCCGCTGCTGACGACGTCCGGCGTGCCGTCCTCGCTGTTGGCNGGGGTCGCCCAGGTGTTGGACGCGCTGCCGCCGGACATCCTGAAGAGCCTGTCGACCGTCTCGGCGGCGACCCCCGACCAGATCACGCTGTACCTGACGGATGGCCGGCAGATCGTGTGGGGCAGCGCCGAACAGTCGGATCTGAAGGCCCAGGTCATTGCCGTGCTGCTGAAGCAGCCGGGTACCATATATGACGTGAGCGCGCCTGGTCATCCGGCTATTCGGTAGAGCCTCAACCATTACTTGAGACCTGTCACAGTGGCGGCTGCGGAATGCTGGACATGGCCGGGTTGCTCCCATACCCTTCAACAAGAAGTTCTGTGTGCGTGACAACGCATCGCGCGGGCAGGGCTTCGTCCGTGCGTACCTGCAGGCATCCGAGGAATGAGGCACCGACCCATGACCGTCGCGTCCCAGAACTATCTGGCCAAGATCATCGTCGTGGGTGTCGGCGGTGGGGGCGTGAATGCCGTCAACCGGATGATCGAGACGGGACTCAAAGGCGTCGAATTCGTGGCGATCAACACCGACGCGCAGGCGTTGCTGATGAGCGATGCGGACGTCAAGCTGGATATCGGACGCGAGTTGACGCGGGGCTTGGGCGCGGGCGGCGATCCGGAGCAGGGCCGCCAGGCGGCCGCCGACCACGATGAGGAGATCCAGGCGACGCTGCAGGGCGCCGACATGGTCTTCGTCACCGCAGGTGAGGGCGGCGGCACCGGCACGGGCGGGGCGCCCGTCGTGGCGAAGATCGCCCGCTCGCTCGGCGCGCTGACCATCGGCGTGGTGACACGGCCGTTCACATTCGAGGGCCGCAACCGCGCGACGAAGGCCGAGGGCGGCATCGCGAAGCTTTCGGACGAGGTGGACACGCTGATCGTGATCCCCAACGACCGCCTGCTTGCCAGCTCGAACCAGCAGATTTCGGTGATGGATGCGTTCAAGCAGGCCGACATGGTGCTGCTGCAGGGCGTGTCCGGCATCACCGACCTGATCACGACGCCCGGCCTGATCAATGTGGACTTCGCCGACGTCAAGTCGGTCATGAGCAATGCCGGCTCGGCGTTGATGGGCATCGGCTCGGCGCGCGGGGAGGATCGTGCGCGCGTGGCAGCCGAGATGGCGATCAACTCGCCGCTGCTGGAGACGACGATCAACGGCGCCCGCGGCGTGCTGCTGTCGATCGCGGGCGGCTCCGACCTGGGCCTGTTCGAGGTGTCCGAGGCGGCCAGCCTGATCGAGCAGGCCGCGCACGAGGATGCCAACATCATCTTCGGCACCGTCATCGACGATTCGCTCGGCGATGAGGTGCGCGTGACGGTGATCGCCGCGGGCTTCGATGGTGGGCAGCCGCCGTCGCGTCCGCCGGTGCGTCCCGAGACAAGCCACGTGACCCCGCCGGTCGGCGACACCCGTCCGCCCCGGATGTCCGGTCCGGTGACCACGGTGCCCGTGTACTCGCCGGCGCCCACGCCCGCCGATCCGCCCGTGATGCGGCCCGTGCCCGTGGATGACGACGATCTCGACGTGCCCGGCTTCATGAAGTGAGTGTGGACAGTCCGCAGCGCGCACTGTTCGCGTGGCGGAACGACCCGTCGACGGACGCCGGTGTGGGCGTCGCGTTCACGGGCAGCGGTTTGACCTTCGGCAACTGCGATGCCGCGGTGGTGCAGCGCAATCGTGACGCGCTGTGCCATGCGCTCGGGCTCACGCGTATGGTGCTCGTGCACCAAGTGCACGGCACGGATGTGCTCGTGGTGGATGAATCGTTGGCCGATGCCCCGGCCGGACCGTTGCCCGTGGCTGACGCGCTGGTGACCCGGATGCCCGGCATCGGGTTGGCCGTGCGGGTCGCCGACTGCGTGCCGGTGGCCCTGGCCGATCCGGTGGCCGGCGTCATCGCAGTGGCGCATGCCGGACGTGTCGGGCTTCTGGCCGGCGTGCTGCCTGCCGCCGTGGCGGCCATGGCGGGCCTGGGGGCCGACCCCGCGCGGATGAACGCGTGGATCGGCCCACACATCTGCGGGGCGTGCTACGAGGTGCCGGAAGACATGGCGCGTTCCGCGCAGGCACAGCTGCCGGGCATCACCGCGGTGACCTCGTGGGGCACGCCGTCGCTGGATCTGGGAGCGGCGGCGGCAGCCCAACTGGCCACGATGGGCGTGGCCGCTGTGGAGCGGCGCGACCCGTGCACACGCGAATCCCCGGATCTGTTCAGCCACCGCGGCGACGGGCCGGCCACGGGCCGACAGATCGGTTTGGTGTGGCTGGTCGTCCGGTGAGGGCTGCCGCTACATGGAGCCCCCGGCGGGCTGCGAGGCGCTGGTCGTCGTCGGTGCGTCGGTGGCGCCCGTGGACGCACCGTCGCTGTTGATCACGCCCTGGATCAGGGTGTTTTCGTTTATGGTCTGCTGGACCTGCTCGGAATCCGGCGTGGTGTTGCCGGGCACGGGGGCCGCCGACTCGATGGCGGCGACACCGTTCGTGATGTTTTTGATCGCGGTTGCGGCCTGCGAGTCGGTGTCATCGCTGCTGCTGGCGACCTTGGTGACGCCGTCGTTCAGGCCGTCGATGTTGGCTCGCACGGTTGCGATCTGCCCCTGCAGATCGGCCAGTGTGCCGCTGTATTGTGACTGGAACGTCGTCGGCCCCGGCTGGGTGCCCCATTTCTGGCTGGTTTGGTAGCCGACGACCGTATCGACCGTGCTGTGGGTCGATTGCGCGGCGCCGCTGGATGCGGACAGGTTCTGGGTCGACTGGTGCACTTGGTCATAATCGACGGACAGTTGGTCGCTAGGGTTTGACATGGGATCTCCTTACCGGATGGGTCTGCTGGCGGGGTGGTCGCTTCTGAAGGGGGACGTCCGGGGCTGGACGGGGCTGGCGGCGCTGGCTCGACAGCAGCAGCGCGACGAGCGCAGTGACGGTGGCGAGCCCGA
>WRGV01000073.1 GCA_009787035.1 Propionibacteriaceae bacterium
GGGCGGGCCGCCGGTGCGGCTGAAGATCCCGGCGGGCACGCCCAACGGACGCACGTTCCGCGTGCGCGGCAAGGGCGTGAGCCGTCCGAACGGCGAGCGCGGCGACCTGCTGGTCACCGTGGCGGTGGCGGTGCCGAAGACGCTGGGTAAGGACGCGCAGGACGCGCTGGCCCGGTTCGCCGAGGCGGCGCGCCAGCCCGATCCGCGCGCCGATCTGCTGGCCAAGGCGAGGACATAGGAGGGCAGCCATGGCGGCTCGAAAGACGACGACCAAGACGGCGAAGGCCCACGATGACGCGGAGCAGCCGTACACCGGATCGACCTTGCCACAAGCCATTTCACCGGATGCGCCGATCTTCACGGTCTCGGTGGCGGCCCGGCTGGCAGGCATGCATCCGCAGACGCTGCGCACGTACGACCGCCTGGAGCTGGTCGTCCCGCGCCGCGCGAAGGGGTCGGGGCGGCGCTATAGCCCGCGCGACATCGCCAAGCTGCGGCTGATCCAGCACCTGAGCCAGGACGAGGGCGTCAATCTCAACGGCATCAAGCGCATCATCGAGCTGGGCGACCAGCTCGACCAGGCCGTCCACCGTGCCGAGCAGCTGGCCGAGCTGGTGCAGCTGCTGACCGCGGGCCTCGACGGGGAGCAGCCGGGCCGCGTCTTCACCGCAGGCGCCGAGGGCGACGTGTGGGAGGGCCGCCGTCGCCATCAGGCGCTGGCCCTGCCTCCGGGGGACTGACTTCGCCGGAAACTGTCGGCGGCGCCGATGGCGGGGACAATCGGCACTCGAAACGCTCGAAAACGACGGTTTGTGGCCGTTTTTGAGGTTCCAGGGGCCTGTTTGTCCCGCGTGGCGGCCGCGAAGAGCGTCGGTCTAACGCGGTCACGGGTTGCTGAGGGCGTTAGGCTGGCGCATGTGCGTGGTCCGGGCGCGGCCGGGCACATCAGGGAGGCGATGCGGGCGCATGGGCAAGGGACTGGTGTCGGCAGGGGTGGTCGTGATCCGCGGCCACGGGGACAAACGCACGGTGTTGAGCGTGCATCGTCCGAAACTGCAGGATTGGTCGCTGCCCAAGGGGCACATCGAGGTCGGCGAGACGCTGCCGCAGACGGCCGCGCGCGAGTTCACCGAAGAGACGGGCTTCCCGTTGCTGGGCCTGTCGGCGCCGCTGGGCGTGCTGGAATACCCGATCCCGGCGGGCACCAAGCAGGTGCACTGGTGGCTGGGCCGCCTGGCCGACGACGCGGTGCGCGGCGACGTGCTCGACAAGACCGAGATCGACAAGGTGCGCTGGGCGCGCGCCGCGACCATCAGCCGCCAGCTGTCGTACGTGGACGAGGTGCCCATCGTGCAGCGGGCGCTGGCGACGCCGGCGTCGGTGCCGTTCGTGATCGTGCGGCACGGCAAGGCGCTCGACCGCACGGCCTGGCGCGGCGCACACGATGCCGACCGACCCCTTGCCGACAAGGGGGAACAGCAGGCTCATGCGCTGGTGGGGTTGCTGGGTGCGTACGGGCCGACGCGCGTCGTGAGCTCCAGCAGCGAGCGCTGTCTGACCACCGTGCTGCCCTTTGCGGCATCTACTAGTCGGGTTGTGGAGGGTCTGGACGCGCTCAGCGAGGAGGGCGCGGCCGCCGATCCGGGACGCGTCCGCACGCTGATGCGCCGTCTGCGCGACCGCGCGCTGTCGACCCGCGAGGCCGTCGTCGTGTGCGGGCACCGTCCGGTGCTGGCCGACATGGCCCACGCGCTGGGCGCCGAGATCGCCGAACCGATGCACACGGCCGAGGTGCTGGTCGTCCACCTGAACGTGGCCACAGGTGCCGTCCTCGCCGTGGAGCGCCATCGTCCGTGCTTGTGAAGACCTGAATCACTGCGTCAGCGCCCCCGCCTTCTGTCGCCGTCCGGCCGCGTGCGGACGCATGGATTCTGTGATGTCGGCGACTGTGTAAACTCTTCGGTTTGGGCGCGTCGTACATCATGGGCTGAGGGTGTGCGAAGGCTCGGATGAGCCGATGCACCCCCGTGACCCGTCACCTGCCCGTCCACAAGGAGGAATGATGCTGTTTTCGGTGTATCCCACGCAGACCGCTCCCGAGCGCGCTGACGTTGTGGAGAATGCCGCCGCGCATGCGCAGTCGGACGGGGCGATGCTGTTCACCTCGCTGCACATCCCGGAGGCCGAGGGCCTGGCCGGGTACGGCGGCTGGATGGCGGGCGTCCACGCGCGCACGGGCCTGGAGTTCTGCGCAGACATCTCGCCGGTCACGCTGGGCAAGCTGGGCTGCGCGATCGACGAGCTGGGACGCCTGCGCCACTGGGGTGTGCGCATGCTGCGCATCGATTGCGGGTTCAGTGCGGACGAGGTGCGCGAGATCGCGGCGTCCGGCGACTACGCGATCGCGATCAACGCCAGCAGCGCCACTGCGGACTTCATCGACGCGTTCTGTGACATCGAGCTCGTCGGGTGGCACAACTACTACCCGCGGCCCGAGACCGGCATCACCGTCGAGTACTTCCGGGCGCAGAGCGCGCTGTTCGCGCAGCGCGGGCTGCCGGTGTACTCGTTCATCCCGGGCGAACGCTCGTTCCGGGCGCCGCTGCACCTGGGCATGCCGATGCTGGAGCACCAGCGCTTCCGCAACGCCTACGTCAACCTGGTCGAGGTGGCCACGCTGTGGCCGGGCTCCCAGGTCGTGTGCGCCGAGGGCACGCTGTACCCGCGCCACCAGCGCTGGATCGAGCGTTTCGAGCGCGAGCACGTGCTCACTATCCCGCTAGTAGGGGTCGATCCGAGCGTGGATTTCCTGTTCGGACGCGACTGGACGCTGCGCGCCGAGCAGACCGATGCCGCCTGGCGGTTGGACGGATCCCGGCAGGCCCGGACGCCGTCCATGGTCATCAACGCGGACGTGCGGGCGCGCGGCTCCGTCCAGATGGACCTGGAGGGCTACGGCCGCTACTGCGGCGAGATCAACCTGATGAAGCACGATCGTCCGCTGAACCATCTGCAGGCGCGCGTCGCCGACATCGCGGCGCCGTACGTCGATCTGGTCGATGCGATGGCGCCCGGGACCCCGCTGCGGTTCGTCCGCTGGGAGGCCTGTGATGCCGAAGGCGCCGGCCAGGACGACTGATCTCGGCGCGCGCGTTGTGGGCACGTGCGTCAGACCCGAAGCCTGGTCATCGGCGTGGTATCGGTCTAGCGGCATCGGTCGTCCGGAATCTTGCGCGGATCGCGGGCACCGCGAGCGCGCCCATGACGACGACGGCGCCGATCATGATCGCTAGGCCCCCCACCATGACCGACACGGGCAATCCGTGGATGCCGATCAGCAGCAAAGCGATATTGAAGGGCAGGAATAGGCAGTAAACCACAATCCAACTGGTCTGTAGATGGGGGTACCGGCTCATTGCGCGCGTGTGTGGATCAACTGTTTTCATGGCCATCCACCACAAGAAGACAGTTGCTGCGATAATCATGAGCCCGCGTGGCGAGGCGCCATCCTGGGGACGCATGATAATGGTGGCGACATTGCATGCGACGATGCCAATGCCCACGAATGTGTAACACCAAGCTAGAAGCCGTGGATGTTTCATGCCAACTCCCATCGGGGCCATGCCGGATCCGCTTCGCGCTCTGGTCAGGGCGTCGCGGATCCGGCATGGTCTCGTCGTTCCTGATGATCAACCAGTGATCATCTGTCGAGGACTCCTAGAAGTACTCGTACAGCATCCCCGCGGTGCCCGAGCCGTACTCGAGACCAGCAGCGATCAGTGCCGGCACCGAGATCTCCGGTGCCGCCACGACAGCGACCGCGCTCGCGACCCCAGCGATGGCCAGTGCGGTGTCCTGCCAGAAGTAGAACCAGTTCGTCCCGCCACTGATCGTCGTCAGGTCGTCATCGGTCAACTCCTCGCAATCAATCAGCTGGGAGTAACTCGACATAGTCAGTTCCATGTTAACCTTCTCCAATCTATCAGTGCAGCCACATAGCTGCCACCAAGCTGGAGAGCCAAGGAAGGGTAGAACTCAACGTCCGCGCGGGGTAGATACGGCAACCTTGAGTGTTCTGCTCTCTTTGTCCTTCCGCATTCTGGTCTACTCCGACGAGAGAAATGCGTCAACAGTTCCTGCGGTATTTTACTGAGAGCGGACATGGTAGGCAGCTAGATGGCTCAGCGAACGCGTCTGGCAGCGCATGAGTCACATGCCGGTCTCGTGCGGACCCGGCGGTTCCGCACGCGATCAGCGGCCCAGGCTCGGGCAGGTGGCCCAGGAGCCGGTGCGGGCGGCCTTGGCTGCCTTGGCGGCGGCGCTGTACTGCGCCCAGCGGGTGTTGTGCGGCTGGCCCGACGGCACCCAGGCCTCGGCCAGGCCCGCCTGGAGCTGGTGCAGCCCAACATCCGGCACCTTCGCGGTGGTCGCGTAGGCCAGCACGCGGCCGTACACGTCCATCTGATCCGACACCGGATCGGTCACGATCGTCACCGCCGTGCCCTGGGGCAGCATGGCCTGCATCGCGGCCTTCGCAGCCGCCGCCCCGCACTGTGCGGGGTTGCCGTACTCGGCCATCTCGGGTGCGTCGATGCCCAGCACGCGCACCTTCGTCTTTGTCCCATTCGAGGCGATCATCGTGAACGTGTCGCCGTCGGCGACGCTGGAGATCGTCCCGCTGGTCTGCGTGACGGTGTGCGGACCCGTGGCGGTGGTCGCCGGGGGCGTCGGGGCGGACGGGGCGCACGCCGCGGTCAGGCATGCCACCAGGCCTGCCGCCAGACCGGCGGCGAGGCGTCGTCCGTCCATATCGTCTAGTTGTACAGCTTGCGACGGGCCTTGACCAGGCGGCGGTGGCCGTCGAGGCTCCAGCCGCCGGCACCCAGGAACGCAAGCGCGATGCCGACGAAACCGAGCAGCAGATCGAAGTCGCCGACGAAGCCGCCCTGCACGGGCGCGCCGCTGAACGGGTTGCCCGTACCCCACTCCACGAAGACCAGCATCGCGGCCGCGTACAGCACGACGATCACCGCGGCCGTCCGGGTCAACAGGCCGATGACAAGCAGAACCGCCACGATCAGCATGATGATCGGCAGCGCCCAGGCGACGATGGTCGGCTCGGGCACGCGCACGCTCAGCGTGTCGAGCCAATCCGAGGTGCGGGACGTGTGCAGCAGCATCTGGACGCCGCGGATGCCGAGCACGGCCGCGGTGACGATGCGAAGCCAGAAGAGCCCGAACGAGCCGACGAACTTGTCGTTGTCGTGGCGGGTGAGCGGTGGCACCTCGGTGTCGTCCTCGACCGTGGCGACGTTGCCGAGCAGCCGATCGCGGGCCTCGTGCTCGGCCTGCAGCGCGGCCGGATCGGGCAGCGTATCGGCGGCCGCGGGCACGGGTGCGGTCAGCGGCGCGGCGGTCAGCGGCGCGGTGACCGGTGCGTCCGGCACGGTGGGGGCGGGCGGTGCGTACGGCGACGTGGACGGATTCAGTCGCGCAAAGACCTCGGACGCGGGCGGCAGGTCGGCCTCGGGGGCCGTCAGCGGCGTGGTCAGCGGAACCGTGGGCGCTGATGCGGTGCCGGCCACCGGCCGGATGGCGTCATCCGTGACGTCGTGCCCGGCGGCATCCAGCAGGCGCGTCGGCTCGACAGTGGTGTCTTGCGCGGGCGCATCCGGGGACGGGGCTTGGGGTGCGAACTGGTTGTCGCTCATCGTCGGCTCCTTCGATAGGCGTAGTAATCCATCTACTATCGTCCCCGATCACCCCAACCGTTCCGGGGACCAACACGCGGCCGGAGCAGATGTCGGTGCGGCGCCTCCCGCAGCGCGCTGCCTCGCAGAGACGTCAGTCACGGCGCACGGCGGCACGGTGCCTCTGGCGAGTACCGATAGGACACGTTGGCGATGTCGAGGACGGGTGTTGGTCCTGTCGTGAGACCGGTCGGTGCGGCTTGCGTCGATGGCTCGGTAGCCGCTCGGCGAGCAAGGTCGCCTGTTGAGCGACGGTCAAGCGCCATCTGGTTCACCTCTCTGGTTGGCTGGGGACGCTGCTAAGCATATGGGCTGTCGAGGGTGTGCATGCTCAAGCAGGAGTCAAGCAGAGCGGCGCTCAGAACTGACCCAGCGCGATCAGGAGTGACTCCATCGCCAGCAGGGGGGTCACGTTGGACTCCAGGCGGGTGCGGGCCAGCAGCAGGGCGTCGATGCGGCGCAGGATCTGGGACGCATCGAGGGCGGCGGCGGTCTGCCGGATGGCGTCCGACTGCTGCGGGTTGATCAGGCCCGGCCCCGCAGGGCGCGCGCCGGCCAGTGCGGGTTCCGGTTCCACCGCGCCGATCTGCACGGCCAGGACGTCGCGGTACCAGGCGGTGAGCTCGGTGATCACGCGATCCAGGCTGTCGCGCTGCAGGCGCTTGGCGCGGGCCTTCTGCTGGTCTTCGAGCTCGTTGATGGCTGACTGGGCGTTGCGCGGCTTGGTGCCGCCGCCGATGCCGAGGGCCTCGTTGAGCGCCGCGCGCTCCTTGGCGTCCAGGGGCGCGGTGATGGCCTCGGCGTCCTTTTGCGCCGACTCGATCAGCCGCGCGGCCGCCTGCAGGCAGGCGTTCAGGCTTGTCAGCGAGCCGGGTAGCGCAAGAATCGCCTCGCGCCGCTGCCACGCCTGGGCGTCGGTGGCCAGCGCCCGGGCCCGTCCGATGTGCCCCTGCGCGGCCCGGGCGGCCCGGCGCGCGGTGGCCAGGTCGACGCCGTCGCGGCGCACCAGCAGCTCGGCGACCGCGTCGTCGGACGGCGTCACCAGCCGCACCTCCCGCGTGCGCGACCGGATGGTCATGATCACGTCGTCCGCGCTCGGGGCGCACAGCACCCACACCGTCCGCGCCGGCGGCTCCTCCAGGCTCTTGAGCAGGGCATTCGCGCCCTTGTCGGTGACGCGGTCGGCGTCCTCGATCACGATCACCTGCCAGCGCCGGCGCGCCGGGCGCAGCGCCGACTTCAGCGCCAGCTCGCGCACCTGGTCGACGCCGATCGACAGCTGCTCGGTGCGCACCAAGGTGACGTCCGGATGCGCCCCCGACAAGGCCGTCGTGCACGCGTTGCACACCCCGCACCCGCCGTCGGGGCATTCCAGCGCCGCCGCGAACGCCCGCGCCGCGTTGCTGCGCCCCGACCCGGGCGGCCCGGTGATCAGCCAGGCGTGCGTCATCGCATGCTCCAGCCCGGCCTCGCTGTGCGCGTCGGGCAGCCGGGTGGCCTGCGCGAGGACGGCGTCCGCCGCCGCCACCGCGCGCCGCAGCGTCGCGATCGCGTGATCCTGTCCCACCAGGTCGCCCCAGACGCCGCCGACCACATTCACCTCGTGACGAGGTGATTCGTCCTCGCCGTCGGGCAGTTCGTCCCCCTCGGGCTCGTCGTCGTCGAACGGGTCGTCGTCGAAGTCGTCCTCCAGCAGGTCGTCATCGTCCATCGTCACCACCGCCCTCCGCATCCAGCATCGCAGACGGCTCCGACAATTCCAGGCCGAGCCCCGCCAGCCGCTCCCGGACGGCCCGGGCCAGGCCGGCGCGCCCCGACCGCGCGGGCAGGACGAGGTAGCGCCGCGGG